>JAHISB010000002.1 GCA_018818425.1 Patescibacteria group bacterium | reverse complement strand
TCGATTTTTTCCGTCTTAAGCAATGCTTTTAAAACCGCGATTTAAAGCCAATTGACCTTTTTAAAGTCCCGACCTTTATTAACTTTAATCGTGAGCTATTGCTTAAAGACCCTGAAAAAATGCTTAAAAAAAGCGAGTGTTGTTAATTAATCACTTAATTTTTTAAATTAGATCTTTCCAGCCATGAGCCATAGCCATCGGCCTCTGGCCGAAAGGCTGGTCGGCCTTTGGCCGAAGTTTTAAGTTTTTAGTCTTAAGTCTTTAGTCTTCGGTCTTCAATCATCGGTCTTCGATCATTAGTTGACTTATGCCCGGAACCAGCCAAGGTTATGAACTTGGCGGGCCGGCGGGCACAAACCAACCTTAAAAAAAATAAGCGATTTATCAGGTTCTTGCCTGATTATATTAATTAATAATATAATAAAAATCAGCTTTTTTAGGATTTACCTAAATAAGCTTTTTTGTCTCTAAATTATAAAATAACAACTAGATTATGTCAAACAATTTTAATCCTGATTATTATCAACTGAATTTTCTGTATAGCTGGCTGAATAAGTTATTTCTCCGCCCAAAGGGGCATAGTTTAATATCTGCTCCATAACTTCCGGCGTGATTTCAGGGGTAGAACTGGCGCTGTCATTATTTACAGGATTGGCAATGCTATTATCTGTTTTATCCCCAACAATATCACCTTCGTCTGCGGCTTCCAACGCGTCTTCTTCTGAAACGCCTGTTATTGGCGCTATGATTTCTTCTGTTTCTTTAATTATTGCCTCAACTTCTTTAATTTTACCCATACTCTCCGATAAAAGATTGCCTGCCAGCAATGATTTTGCCTCTTCAAGAAGTTTTGGAGCTTCTGCCAGCTTTTCCACAGCTTGGCTGACTATTTTTTTAATATCTAATTTAATGCTGATATAAGTAGTGCCTATTCTATCTTCTTTGACAATAACGACTTTATTTAAATCGATATTTTTAACTGCCTGCTCTTTTGCGCTGATTTTTTCCGCTGTTCTTTCGATTTTATTATTTACAATCTCCTTAACTTTTTCCTCGGAAATAAACTGTCCATTGGCTTCTTGATTAGCTAATTTTTGAATTAATACTTCAATAGAAGAGTTTTCCACTCCTTCCATAGCCGACTGAACCCCAAAAACATTTTTGTTGACGCTGTCGGACGAAGCAATATCTTTGACCTCTTCTAAGCCCTGCAGGTTATTGTTAATATTGGCGGTGATTTCCTGGGCCAGTTCTACCGCTTGATCCGTATTTTTGGCTTCGTCAACCATGCCTAACGAATTGCCGGCCGCGCTGATATTCTGCTCTAAAGAATTGATAACCGTATTAATCAGCCCATCTTTTTCTTCCGCGGATAGGTTGGTTTTTTGGGCTAACTTTACCGCTTCTTCTTTGCGTTTAGTGGCATGCCTAAGATTAACTTTGGTCTCGCTTTGAGGAGTTACAGCTAAAACCAGTTCAATTTTTTCTAAAGTTCTTTTGACAGCATATAAAATATGTTTAGGATTAGATTCTGCCTGGGCAAATAAACCGGCTCCGCCCAATAAAGAAATAATAACCAAAGAAGAAATAACCTTAACCGGCGAAGGCATAATTTTTTGAAATCCTTCATTAAAAAACAGCTTCCAGCGGCTAAAAAACGGCGTTTCTTGAGTTAAAGTATCCTGCTGAATACGAGCAATTAAAAAATTGCGGGTAGCTTCTGTCCATTCCGCGGAAGGCCCGACTTCTTGAAGTTTTTTAAATTGATTGGCTAATCTTTCCGGCATGTTATTTGCTAATATACTTGTTTAACTCTTTTAAAGCTCGGTGTAGAATAACTCTTATATTACTGGGTGATTTGTCCACAATTTTAGCTATTTCTTTAATACTTAAATCTTCAATAAAACGCAATGTTACAATTTCCCTTATTTCGCTATTTAAGTTTAGTAAAACTTTTTCTAATTGCTGAAGGTCAAGGTTTTTATCAGGATTAAACTGCAGCTTTCCCGGATCTTTCTGCTCTATTTGATAAATTAAGGGCAATTCTTCTTTTTCTCTGGAACGGTAGTAGTCAATAACCAAGTTTCGGGCAATCTGATAGCAAAATGCCTGGAAGTGCTTTATCTTTATGCCGGAATAAACCTGTTCCCAAGCTTTTAAAAAACATTGGCTGGTTAAATCTTCAGCCACCTCTTTAATGGAAACCTTGTAATATATAAAGCGATAAATTTTCTTGGAATACTTATCAAATAATAAGCCAAACGAGTCTTCGTTTCCTTGACTAGCTTTGAGAATAAGAAAATTATCGTTATTAATAGATCCTTTCATTAATTTAGACGTAAAAGTAAGCAAAATGTTACAAGAAGTATTATAATTCAGCAGGCATTTTTTGTCTATTAAATATCTATAAAAGGGGATAATATTATATTTTAAAAATAAACTATTGACAAAAATTTACTATGGTTTTATAATAAGTTCTAGAGAAATCTATAATTTATAATATTATAGTGTAGAATAATTTATAATTTAGTATATTTATATGATAATCACTGATAGTTCACTGATAACACACAGATAACCCGCTGATTGATAATAAAAACGTATCAGCGAGCCATCCGTACGTTATCGGTCGACAGACTCCGAGCATAGCAAGTCGAGGGGTGAACTATCCGTGCTTTCGATTTAATTTAACGCTATTATACCGCATTGCTAAATTAATTCCGTATATGCTCCGAAGCTTAACTTTAATAAATTAGCTAAAGTTAGTTAAGAAAGCAAGCTCATAAAAATTATAAAATCGGAATTATTAAAGCGAAGGATCATAATTGGCATAATTCATAATTATATGGAAAAAACTGCACCAGTCATACCTATCAGAGTTTCTGTCAGCGAAGCCAGCAGACTATTTGGAGTTTCTACTAAAACTATCAGGCAGGCCATTAAAAATAACGGGCTTGTTTATATTGTCTCCAGAGGCAGATATAAAATCAATTTTGAAAGCCTGCTTTCGTGGTCGCAAAACTCAACCCGCAGAGCCAATCAATTTAAACAGCAGGGGCTTGGGCAGTATGTGGAAAAGTGGCGCATCAGAACTAAAAAATTCAGCCCTAATCAGGAATTGGTAAAGCAAATTGTGGAATCAAAAAACAAACAGCAAAGCCCGGTTAAAGATAGCCCTCCCGACACTTAAATTTTTAAGCTGACTCATCCCCACAACTAAATCAATATTAAATATCCTTTCGCCTTAATAATAGCGGCATTGCAAATTTTAATAACCCTGCCCAAAACAAATCAACGCTGTATAACACAAAAACGACTATCTTCGCAAACTCTATATTCAAGATAGCCGTTATTTAATATCCACAACCTTATAGGCAATAACGCCTTTGGGGGTTTTTACCTCAACCACTTCGCCAATCTCTTTGCTTAAAAGCGATTCTCCCAGCGGCGAATCGCACGAAATTAAACCTTCGGAAGGATTGCTTTCGTTAGAGCCCGCAATCATAAACTCTTTTTGCTGGCCGTCAACTTCGGTAATTACTTTGGAACCAATCTGCGCCCCTCTGCCGCCGCTCTGCTTAGCCGCCTCGGCGTTCTTTAATATATTCTCCATATCTAAAATGCGGCCTTCGTTAAAAGACTGCTCGGCTCTGGCTTCGTGGTATTCGGCGTTTTCGCTTAAATCGCCGTGCTCTTTGGCCAGTTCAATTTTTTCGATAATCTCTTTTCTTTTTTCTTTTCTTTCCCCAAGTTCCTTTTCCAGTTTCCGCAACCCCTCGGGTGTTAAAATAATTTTATCACTCATATAAATTTAAGCATATATTAATTATTATTTGATGTCAATGTTTAGGTTGTAGCGAGTAGGTTGTAGGGAATTAGACGGTAGTAGCGGCACAAAATTTTGTGCCGCTACTACCGTCTACAGCCTGCTCGCTACAACCTACATCCTATTCTCCGCATACCACTGCCAAATATCCCTGGCAATGGGCGCGGCCGCTTCTGATCCCTCGCCGCCATACTCCACCAAAACAGTTAAAACTAGCTGGGGATCGCTGTAAGGGCCAAAGCTGGTAAACCAAGCATGGGAGTTTTTATCGCCTCCTGCCTGGGCCGTGCCGGTTTTGCCGGCCAAAGGAATGCTTAAATAATAAACGCCGCGAGCGCTGCCGCTGGTAACGGCCGCTCTCATTCCTTCTTTAATAATCTCTAAATATTCGGGCTTAACCATATCTTTATTCAAAATTTCTGACTCCACTTTTTGAACTTTATCAGTGGCCGGATCAATAATCTCGCCAACCAGCTCCGGCTTATACAAAACTCCGCCGTTAGCTACAGCAGCCGTAAAATTAGCTATCTGCAGAGGAGTAACTAAAATATCGCCCTGGCCAATGGCTAAATGCAAAGTGTCGCCGGGGTACCAAACTTCGCCTTTGGCTTCCTGCTTCCATTCCCTGGACGGTAAAAAACCGCCGCTTTCGTTGCTTAAATTAATGCCGGCGGACTCGGCTAAGCCAAAGGCCCGAAAATAACTTAACATTTTATCTAAGCCCAAGCCATAATGGCCGTCAAATTCCTCTAAAGCCAGGTAGTAAAAGTAGGTATTAACCGATTCTGCCAGGGCTTTAATAATATTGGCATAGCCGTGACCGCCGGCTTTCCAATCAGGGAAAAACCACTTATCATACCAAATGCCTCCCAAGCTTAAAATTTGGCTGTATTTAGTTATTAAACCCTCCTCAAGGGCGGCTGCTCCCAAAACCAGCTTAATGGTGGAGCCGGGAGGATATTCACCGCTTATTGCCCGATTAAACAACGGATTAAGAGGATCGGCAACTATGCTCTGATAAGCGGCGCTGCTTAAGCCCTGGCTAAAAGCATTATGGTCAAACAATGGCCAGCTGACCAAGGCCCTTACTTTGCCGCTGCGGGGGTCTAAAGCAACCACTGCCCCGGCCTGCCCCTTGATTCTGGAATTTAAAACTTCCACAATCCGCTCCTGCAGGCCGCTGTCTATATTTAAAATAATATTATGGCCGGCCAGCGGATCTTCTTGGGCTATCACCTTTTGTTCTCTGCCTAAAGAATCCACTTCAATTCTTTTTCTGCCCAAAGCGCCCCTTAAAACAGACTGGTAGCTTTCTTCCAAACCGCTCCGGCCCACTCTTTCGGTTAATAGATATCCCTGCTGTAAATATTTGTCTTTTTCTCCCTGGGTAATCCGGCTGGTATAGCCCAAAATATGGGCTAACGCATTATCAAACAGGTAGCGCCGTTTGGCGTCCACTTCGATTTTAAAACCGCTAAAGTCATTCAATTTAACCATCAGAGCAATGGCCTGTTCGTAATCCAGATCTTCGCCCAAAACCACCGGAAAATAACTTTCCTGGCTATAAGCTTGCGCCAAGGTTAACAGCTGTTCCGAATCTAATTCATTGAGAGATCCTGCAACAGACCGGTACTGTTCTTTTTTTAACTCCTGGGGATAAGCTATTAAACTAAAGGTTGGCTGATTGGCTACCAAGGGCTTGCCGAACTGATCAAAAATTATACCGCGGGCAGCCGGCAGATATTCTAAGCGAGTGCGGTTGCCTTCAGCCAATTGCCGATAATAGTCGCCTTTAATAATCTGCAGATAAAAAAGCCGTGAACCTAACAGCAAAAATAATAAAATAACCGCTAAGAAAAAAAATGATGACTTGGCGCCGGAAATAATGCCGCCCAGCCATAGCGAAGGGCTCCCGCCCGCCAAAAAACTGTCGCTTATTTCCACAGAACCGACGCGATTTAATTTCCCTTTTTTAGATTCTTTCAGCCCGCTGGGAATAACAAAAGGATTTGTGTCATTAACCATAAATTATCGGTTAACTTTCGGTTTAACTAAATAACCCATAAGCAGTAATAACTGATGGCTGATAATAATTTTAATAAAGCTCCACCATGACATTTTCCAAATCCAGCTGATCTCTTTATTAGTCAGCCATTCCGCAAAAATATATAAAAACAAATAATAACTGATAAAAAAAGCCGACAAGCCGGCAAAAGAAACCAACAAAAAGTGGCTGAAGCTTTCTAAAGAAATGTGCTTAGCCAAATAAATAATTAAAAAATTAACTAAACTATAACTTATCAAAGCCGGGCCTAAAATACCCGAATAAAAATCTAAAAGCAAACCGGCTGTTAAAGCCGCCAGCCAGCTCTCCGGCCTTCGGCTAAAACTTAGCCAAATTATCAATAAAAGCAACAAATTAACGGGTAGCAGC
This sequence comes from Patescibacteria group bacterium, assembly GCA_018818425.1. Lineage (GTDB taxonomy): Bacteria > Patescibacteriota > Patescibacteriia > UBA1558 > UBA10009 > JAHISB01. The sequence continues at coordinate 66,154 of JAHISB010000002.1, read as the reverse complement.
TTGACTAAAAAACTCTGTTGAATAAAAAAAATAACCGCAGTTAAAATAATAATGAAGACCGCTTTTTTAAAATTCATCCCGCACCACAGGCTTACCCAGCACAACTTGATTATGGACTTACGCCAGTGGTTTCCTGTGGTGCGGGATTCATTTTAATTTATACTCAATTGCTTAAATAATTCCGTATAATGCCCCGAAGTTTAGCATGAGAACATTGGAACATGGGAGCATAAGAGCAAGTGCTCCAATGTTCTAATGCTCCCATGTTCTAGTGCTCCCATGTTCTCATGCTCCCATGTTCTCATACTAAGCTCCGCCGCTTCGGAGTTATATACTCCTTCGCTTTAATAATTCCGATTTTGCTAATTGAATAATTTGAATTATTGAATTATTTTATCTAATATTAGTATCAATATTAACGCATCGCTTCCCGCTACGTTAAAACTTCGCGGGACAGGTCGGAGTATTTTCTATTTTATTAAAGTAATTGGGTATAAAAGCGAAGGGGTATAGCTTGAATAATAATCACTCATTAATATCATCGGAAGCCGGCATGATTATAGTAAGAGTTGAAAAATTCTGATAATTAAATGGCGTTAAAATATTGACCTGCTGAAAAATCTGACCCGCTAAATTATTTACCTCTGTCACTCTGCCCACCAGCAGTCCGCGGGGAATATTTTCCTCAAGGCCGGAGGTAATCACTAAATCCCCTTCTTTTATCTCTAAATTTTGAGGAACAAATTCCATAATTAAACTGCTGCCTGCCTTGCCTCTGACCAGTCCTTGAGTGCCGGTTTGTTGGCTAAAAGAAGCGGCCAAACGGCTATCGGGGTCGGTTAACAGCTGAACCTGGGAGCGGCGGGGCAAAACTGAAACCACCTTGCCAATAATAATCCCCTGGCCGGCCGTAACCGCTAAATTCTCCAGTAAACCATCTTGACTGCCTTTATTAATAAACAAAATCTGCCCTTGGTAAGGCTGGCCGCCGATAACACCGGCTATTTGATAATTATACTTATTTTCTTTTAAGTAATCTAGCTCTTTTTTTAAATATTCATTTTCCGATTCAATATTGGACAATTTAACGTAATCAACAACCAGTTTAGACAGTTCGCTTTTAAGATAGGTGTTTTCTTCTAAAATTTCTCCCAGATTATTGATTTTTTTAAGAACCAGGCTCCAGTTATACAGCTGCTGCTGAACCGGTGAAAATAATTTTAACAAACCTTGTTCTAATAAATTAACCAAGCCGGCATAGTAACCTATAAAAATAACTAAAGCTAACAAAACAATAATTATGGTATTTTTTCTTCTTTTACTCATTGGCTAATCCGAAGTAGAAGGCAGTAAAACCTCCTTTAAATTATCTAAATCTTCTAAAATTATGCCCGTGCCCCTAACCACCGACGTTAAAGGATCGTCGGCGATATGAACCGGAATTTTAATTTCCTGAAAAATCATCCTGTCCAGTCCCTTTAACAAAGCCCCGCCCCCGGAAAGCACCAGGCCGCGCTGGTAGATATCGGCTACCAGCTCCGGCGGCGTTTTTTCTATAGCGTCTCTAATGGCTTCCACAATTTTTCTGACCGAGCGATAAATGGCCTCTTTAATATGCTGATTGGTAATAATTACTTCTTTAGGCAAACCGGAAATTAAATCCCGGCCACGCATAGTGGTTTCTTGTTTTTCGAAATCGCTGGCTACGGTGCCGATTTTTATCTTAATGGTTTCGGCTGTCCGTTCGCCTAAAAGCAAATTAAAATTTTCCCTGGCGTATTGAACTATATTTTCATCTAATTCGTTGCCGGCGGTAGGCAAAGAATTAAAGGTAACAATCCCGCCCAAAGAAATAACAGCAATCTCGGTGGTGCCGCCGCCGATCTCCACCACCATAAAGCCGGCCGACTCCTGAATAGGCAGACGCGAACCAATGGCGGCCGCTAAGGGCTGTTCGATTAAATAAACTTCTCTGGCGCCGGCCGATTTGGTGGCATCTTCTACGGCCTTCCTTTCTACCTCGGTTACATCTAAAGGAATGCTGATAACTACGCGGGGGCGGGGCACCAAACTAAAACTTTCCTGATGAATCTTATTAATAAAATATTTGATCATTCTTTCGGTCACTTCAAAATCAGAAATAACCCCTCCCACTAAAGGTTTAACGATTTGAATATGGGAGGGAGTTTTACCCACCATCTTTTTGGCATCCTCGCCCACGGCGATTATCTGATCGTTTCTTTTATTAATGGCCACGACCGACGGTTCGTTGATGACAATGCCTTTATCCCGAATATAAACAAGGGTATTGGCTGTGCCCAGATCAATACCCATATCTTTGGAAAATCTGCCGAGAAGTTTGTTGAACATAAATACTATTAAATTCCAAATCCTAAATAATATCAAAATTCTAATATCAAAATTCAAAACATTAAATTATATTATAATTTTGGATTTTGGATTTATTTAGTCCCCGATTTATTCGGGGATGGGATTTGGCGCTTAGGATTTCTTAGTGATATATTTTCTCCACCGCTTTAACAACCTCGTCCATTTTGATTATACCCCGATCTTTGCCGCTTCTGGTCCGATACTCAATTTTATCTTTAGTTTTATCGCCTACAATGAGTTGAAGATTAATGCCGATTAAATCAGCGTCATTTAACTTGACTCCTGCCGATTCCTCGCGATCATCATACAAAACAGCGATGTTTTGTTTAATTAAATCTTGATAAATTTTTTCGGCATCTTTTTTCCTTTTATCTGAAATTTGTAATAAATGAACATGATACGGAGTTAAATTTTTTGGCCAAACAATGCCTTTGTCATCATGGTGAACCTCAACAACTGAACCCATAACCCTGGAGGGGCCAATGCCGTAACAGCCCATAATAACCTCTTGTTTCTTACCACTTTCATCTGCGTAGGTCAAGCCCATATCTGCGGAATACTTACAGCCCAATTTAAAAATATTGCCTACTTCGATGGATTTGGTCAATTTGACTTTTCCCCCGCACTTTGGACATTTATCTCCTTCTTTTAATTTACAAATTTCGGTGTTTTGAGAAAAATCGCATAGTTCGCAAGTTATAATTTCATCTTCGCCGTAAGGCGTAGGCGCCTGAAATTCATGAGAAAATTCTTTGGTAAAAACCCCGCCCGATGCTTCGGTAACAATTGATTGCAAACCGCAGCGCTTAAATATTTTTTGATAAGCTGGAATGGCTTTTTGATAATAGTCTTCTAAATCTTTTTGGCTGGCATGAAAACTGTATAAATCCTTCATACTGAACTCCCTGCCCCGCAAAAGTCCTGATTTGGCCCTGGGCTCGTTGCGGAATTTATCCTGAATCTGAAATAAATGCAAAGGCAGATCGCGGTAAGAAGTCAGGCGCTTTCTGACTATATCAACAATTACTTCTTCGTGAGTTGTCGCTAAACCGAATTCTTTATCTCCCCGGCCCTTAAACTGAAACATTATTTCTTTTAAAACTTCCCAGCGACCGGTTTCTTGCCACAGTTCTTTGGGCTGCAAAGCCGGCATGTAAATTTCCTGTCCGCCGATAGCTTCCATTTCCTCCCTGACGATTTGCTGAATTTTAGCCAAAACTTTATAGCCCAGCGGCAGATAGCTGTAAGCCCCTGCCATCAGCTTGTCAATATAACCGGCTCTGGATAAAAGAATGGCGTTGTTAGAAACCTCGCCTCTGGGCGCTTCCCTTAAAGTTTTGCCGAATAGTTTTGATTGGAGCATATTGTTATTTTATTTTATTTAAAAAGTAATTTGCTATCCATTTTGGAAGAATTAATAATTTATTTAATAATTCCTGCCAAAATGATAAAGTCCTTGGTCTAAATTTATCACAATTTCGTATCTTTTTAACTTCTACACATGAAAAATAATTTGGTATATCAGCTTCACAACGAAATTTTTTTATTTGACGTTGTATAGATATTTCCTGTACATTATTAAATCTGGGATTATTAACATCCTTTAAATTTCTACATTGACTACATTTTACATCCTTATTCATAATGGAATTGGATATGTTGATAAATTAGTTACAAGTTAAAAACCATTTGCTTATAATTTAATTGAAAAATTTCAGCGCTCTATAGCGATATAGAGTGAGACAGCCATCTTTTAGTGGCTGTTTTTTATTAATTTCATTGTGTTTTGATAATCGCTGTTATTTTGACCCTCTTTGTCATCTCGACCGAACCGTAATGAGCGAAGTGAATGAAGGTGAGCGGAGAGATCCCTTACTTCTTCTAATCAAGGGATTTCTCCGTTCCGCTCCGCTCCAGTCGAAATGACAAAGGATAATGAAATAAAAAGAAAAATGATTATTCCCATTCTGATTCTAAACCTAAATCTTTCCAGATAGGGTTAATAGTTCTGATAAGGTTCTGTTTTTTTTCTCTGCGCCATCTTTTTATCTGTTTTTCTCTTTCAATAGCTTCATAAACATCCGTAAAATGTTCATAATAGACTAATTTATGACATGAATACTTTTTAGTAAAGCATTCAATTAATCCTCGTTTATGCTCATCTACCCGACGTTCTAAATCATTAGTCATGCCCACATATAATGTGCCTGATGCGCTGGCCATGATATAAACATAAAAGTTATATTCTCTTTTTACCATATAATCGCCTTTCTTAAGGGATTTCTCGACTCCATTTCATTCCGCTCGAAATGACAAAGAGTAATGAACTCTCAATGGATTTTTATATTATTGATTGAATCCTTTCCGCCTCCTCTTTAACCAATGGCTCATCATATTCGCCGCTGTGGGCATGTTGGCCGGCATAGCTGGGTTTTTTCTGGTCTAAATGAAGGTTGAATGTGTATGAATCCTGATCTTCGGTAAAATATAAATGAAACCTGGGATAATGCTGGGTTTTAGAGAGACGTTTGACATAACTTAACTGTCCGGATTTTCTATCGCTGATACTGAAGTATCCTGCGCGACGAAGGGCATCTCGGAGGTTTTTTTGAAGTTGGGTTTTTTGTATGTTGAATTTCATAATTTTTAAAATGAATAAGAGCCGAAGCGCTTAAGAACCCCCTCGACTTTCCTCGGGACAGGCAAACAAATCAAAAGGACCGAAATAAAAAAGTTTTTTATTTTTTAATTTTGGTTCTTGTTTGGTTCTTGGTTCTTTTAATTTGATTATTTTACCCGAACATTCCCTTAATTTTTTCTATAAAGCCGGCTCCGTAATACGCAATATCGCGATAAGTAACCACTAACACTAAAATTATTAAAATAGTAAAGCCGATGTTATGGATTAAATTCTCTACTTTTTGATTATTGGGCCGGCGCCGGATTTTTTCAATGATTAAGAATAAAAATCTGCCGCCGTCTAAAGCCGGGAAAGGAAAAAAATTGATTACTGCCAAATTCAAAGATAAAATAGCGGTAAACTGCAGAACATAAATCCAGCCCAAAGAAACCACCTGGCCCGTCATAATAGCCACGCCCACCGGGCCCCTAAGGTCTATAGAAACGCCCAAGCCAAGAACAAGATTTTTAAGCAGATTGTAAAAAGCCAACACTATCATCGCTAAAATACTGACGGTTGTTTTCAAGCCATAATACCAGCTGGCAAAAAAATTATGCCTGACAATGCCAGTTTGAATCAGAGTCACTCCCATCACCTTTTCCTCCGCAAAGCCCTCAATTATTTGCGGGACAACTTTGATTTCTTGATTTTCCTTGCTTCTGGCAATTTGCAGAGTTAACTGGCTGTCTTGATGCTCGCTGATATAACTCTGAAACTGGCTGACCAGCCGCATTTCCTGATTATCGATAGCCAAAAGCTGGTCGCCGACTATTAAGCCCGAGGCATAAGCGGGCGAATCCATAACCACCGAAGCAATTTGCACCTTGACATTTTTAACGGCCGGATCGTTGATTTGCTCCTCGCCAATGGTAGCGGGCAAACCCAGCATAAAGCCAACGGAAAAAAGGACAAAAGCCAAAACCACGTTCATTAAAACGCCCGCCGAAAGAATTAAAGCCCTTGTACGGGCCGGTCTATTGGCAAAGCTGTCCTGATCTTCTTGATGTTCGCCGCCTTCGCCTTTTAACTTAACGAAGCCGCCAAAAGGTATCCAGTTAATAGAGTAAAAAACGCCGTCTTTGCCTTTTCTGCCCCACAATCTGGGTGGAAAACCAATGCCAAACTCTTCTACCTTAACGCCTGATTTTTTAGCCGTAATAAAATGCCCAAACTCGTGGGCTAGGATTAAAATGCCTAAAACAATGATGAAGGTTAATATGGTAATCATAATTATAGTATTTATCTGAAAAACGTATGACGAATAACGAAAGATGTCAGACGACTCACGTCATACATCATACGTCTTGTTAAATTGTCATTATTTCTTGCTCTTTTTTAGCGGCCAGTTCCTTGATTTCTTCGTTATAATCTTTAACCAGATTATCAAGCTCTTCTAAAAATTTAAATTTATCGTCCTCGGAAATCTCTTTATTTTTTTCCTGATTTATCACCTCTTCTTTAATCTTTTCTCTTTTGCCCCTGATGCTGACCCGCGCCTCTTCTGTTTTTTGATGTAATTTTTTAGTCACTTCTTTTCTGGCCTCCTCGGTCATTGATGAAATAGCTATCCTGATGACGCCGCCATCAACCGAAATACTGGCCCCCAGCTCGGCTGACTGCAAAACTTTTTCAATGGGTTTTAAATTATTTTTATCCCAGGGCTGGACTACCATATTTTTAGGATCCTGAACCGTAATGCTGGCCAAATGGATAATGGGCGTTAGCACGCCGTAAGACTCGGCCTTGATATTTTCTATTAGAGAAGGAGCGGCCCGGCCTACTCTTAAGGCCGCTGTTTCTTTTTTAAAATGCTCGATAACCTTGGTCAGGTCTGGTTTGTGGCTGTTAATAAATTCACCCATATGTTTGTTGTTAATTTAAAATGTTGAATAAGTTGAATACGTTGAATAAGTTGAATATGTTGAATAAGTTGAATAAGTTTACTTCCGTAGTTTATCGAACTTACTCAACTTATTAAACTCATTAAACTTATATGACTTATCAAACTTATTCAGCCTAGCAACTCACTTAATCTTCTTTACTCCTAAATATACCCTGGCAGACTGCCGGGGATCGGCGATTAAATACTTGGCCGCTCTGGAGGTGGGCAAAGTCCTGGTAATCCAGTTGGCTCCGCCGTCTTCGGAACGATATAACAAAGTGTCGATGCCATAATAAATCTCCTGGCCATTTTGAGGATTGATAGCCAAAGAATAAATAACAGCTGTGTTAGGCGGGGTTAATAAATCGATATTCTTCCAGGCAGCTCCGCCGTCAGCCGACCTGAACAAGCCATAATTACAGGCGTAAAAAAGGCCGTCTTCTACCGTGGGATCTAAAATTAAATCCCGATAAGTTAATAAATTGCCATACTCTTTCTTCATGGCTTCATCAAAAACTTCCAGCCAGCTTTCTCCCTGATCGGCGGTTTTAAATATGCCCTGGGAAGCTGTGACGACATAGATTACCTGATTGTTAGCGGGCAGGATTAAAACTTTGTCCACCCGGTCATTAAAAAATTTAACCACGTGCCAGGAGTAGCCGCCGTCATCGCTTCTAAATAAACCTTTGCCGGAAGTGCCGGCGTAAATAACATTGGTATTGTAATTATCAATGGCTAAAGAGGTAATTTGATTGTCAGGATCGGCCCGGGATTCTATCAGCTTATAATCCCAGTGCCTGTTGCAATCAACGGATTTATAAACTCTGTTGGAAATAGCGGCGTAGATAATGCAGGATTCGCTGGGGCTGATGGCCAGGGCGTTGATTCTGCCCTTATCCTGCAAAGTTTGATGCCAGCCCGCGCCGGCATCGTAAGTGTAAAATAAGCCCTGATCGTGAGTGGCTATGTAAATTGCCTTATTATCCAAAGGATCCATAACCATGGCCGTTAAATCAACATTGCTGAAAGTTTTCTCCACATCGCTGACCCGGTAAATTAAAGAAATCTGCTGCCAGTCATCGCCGCTATTACCGGAAACAAACACGCCCCCGTCGCTGAAACCGCCGCCCGTGGTTTTTACATTAATAAGACAGCCGCTTAAAACCAAGGTGATAAATAATAAACTGATAATTAATTTAATTGGTGATTTCATATATGTAACATTAAATTTTCTAAAATCAGCCGGGGCTGGACATTGCTTTTAAGCTGGTTTTCGGCTTCTTCCATTTTAAGGCCGATGGTTAAAAGCTCGTTGACAGAATAATTTTTCTCTATTTTTAAGGATTTATTCTGCAAAAGATTAGGCAAATTATAATTCTTCAAAAGCATATCCCTGAAAATAATTCTGAAATGCTTTAAAAATTCATAGGTCAAAATAACTTTTTTATTAAACTCTTTGGCCGAAGAAAGAAATTTATCTATGGTTAAAAACCTTTCAGCCAAATTGCTGTTAAAAATTTTAATAACCTCTTTATTTAATTTCTGAAATTCTGTAAAAAGTTCCGGACTTTCCAAATAAGCGATAATTTTCCCTGGATAACCGCCAACAAAATTAACCATCTTTTCAATTTCAGCAGCCGGAAATTCTCTAACCGAAAGACAGTTAATAATTTCTTGGTTGATGACCGGTGAAAACCTTATAAGCTGGCTCCGGGAGATAATGGTCGGCAGAATTTTATCCCAGGCAGAGGTAATTAAAATGATTACGGTCTGCGGCGTGGGCTCCTCGATGGTTTTGAGCAGGGCGTTGGCTGATTCCAAATTCAGCTTTTCCGCTTCGTAAATTATGCCCACTTTATAACCCTGATGCAAGGACTTCATCTGCAGCTTAAGGCGCCATTCCCTGACTTGCTCTATGGCAATATTCTTTTTGCCCTCCAGGGGCCCTACTTTATAAAGATCGGTAACTACCGCCTCGGGTGTTTTTAAAAGGGTTTCGGCAAATTTTTCGGCCAGCGTGGTTTTGCCCAGCGAACCCTGGCCGTAAAACAAATAAGCGTGGGCTAAACGATTAACTTTAATGCTTTTATCTAAAAACTGGACTATTTTTTGATGTCCAATCATGCCCCAATTTTCTTCCATAGTGAATTTATTATAACAGTTTACAAAGCTTTTCGTCAATTATGAATCTTATTAGTCTTCAGTTTTCCCAGCCAGCCTTCGGCCGTGAGCTCAGGCCGAACGGAGGCTGGTCGGCCTTTCAGCCAAAGGATGATGGCCTATGGCTCATGGCCGAAGTCTTCGGTCTTAGATCAAAGATCAATTCCTATCAAGTTCCTGATTAACCAGCCGATCGGCTTCTTTATTCTCTTCTCTGGGAATATGGTGATATTTGACTTTGGCAAAACCAACGCTCAAATTCCAAATTTTAACAAAAGCCGTTTGAATGTCTAAATTTTTGACTTTATAATTCTGCGAAAGTTGATTAACAACCAGTTCGCTGTCTAAATAAAAATGGGCTTCTTGAGCGCCTAATTTTTTAGCTTCTTGTAAACCTAACAAGACTCCGGCATATTCTGCCTGATTATTGGTGGTTTCACCAAGATATTTTGAATGTTTGCTGATGGTCTGACTTTTAGCATCTTTAATAACCACGCCGCAGGCCGCCGGTCCGGGATTGCCCCTGGCCCCGCCATCGGAATATATTTTAAGTTTTTGCTGTTTCATGAATTTATTGAATAAAGTCTGATTGGCCTTGCTGTCATTGCGAGCGAGGCACGAGCGAAGCAATCTCCTTGTTGAACGAAAGTTCGTAACTCAATGGGATTGTGGAGCCTGTCCTGAACGGAGTGAGGGATCACACTCCTCGCAATGACATATTAGGCAAGGCCTTGGCGTTCATTAGATATTTTCAAATCTACCAACGAAAGCTGTATCTCCCTAGTCCCGTTCCACTCGTTAACGCTGGCTTCGCAGACAATATCGATTATATCTTCCGGTTCAATTTTTTGGCAGTAATCGCCAAAGCTAAAGCAGATAACCTTGCGCTGAAGATTCTCCTGGCCAACTATCAGACGCAAATGCTTATTATCATGGCCCACGCTGTCACGGGACATAACTTTTACATTTCTGATTAAAAAACGGGGGCAGTAATTGCTTTGTCCAAACGGTTCAAACTGGTTCAATGATTCAATCAACGGCCAGTCGATTTCTTTTAATGATATTTCTAAATCAATAATCAGCTTGGGAATAAATTTAACGCCTGTTAATTTTTCTTTGGCATAATCAGTAAACTTAGCCTTAAAATCCTCGTATCTTTCAATTTTAATAGAAAACCCGGCGGCGCCGCTGTGGCCGCCATACTTTTCAAAATAATCTTTAAACCGGTCCAGAGCTTCGATTAAATTAAATTCACCAATGCTTCTGCCCGAAGCCACCAAATGATCATCTTTTTCCGACAGGACAATTGAAGGCCTGGCATAAATATTAGTTAATTTAGAAGAAACCAAGCCAATTACCCCGGGCGGCCAGCCCTTGCCCTGGGCAAAAATTATTGGTAAATCATCTTTGGCTTCGCCGACCTGTTCTTTGGCCTGCTCAATTAAACTTTCGGTAAGCGACTGGCGCTCCTGATTGCTTTTATTTAAGCCATGGGCAATAGTTATGGCCTCTTCTATATTTTCGGTCGTTAATAATTGATAAGCGCTGTTGGCATGATCCATGCGGCCGGCCGCATTGATTCTGGGCGCAATCTGCCAGCCAATAGTATAAGTGTCTGTTTTTTTGATGCCAGTGATCTCTATTAATTTCTGCAGGCCAAGATTTTTGGTTTTAGAAAGAACAATAAGCCCGTGTTTAACTAAGGTCCGGTTCTCGCCAACCAGCGGCACCATATCGGCCACCGTGCTAATGGCCACCAAATCTAAAAGCCATTTCTCTAAAGTACTAACATTTGTTTCTTTGATATTCAATCTTGGATCTTGTAAAATGGCTTGGGCTAATTTAAAGGCCACTCCCCCGCCGGCCAATTTTTTAAAAGGATAGTTTTTATCCCAGCCCGGATGAATAATGGCCAGCGCTTTTGGCAATTCTTCGGCCACGTGGTGATGGTCGGTGATTATCACCTCTAGGCCCAGCTCGTTGGCTAAGCTGACTTCTTTGACATTGCTGATGCCGCAGTCAACGGTAATAATCAATTTGACGTTCTGGCTGGCCAGCTCCTTAATGGCCTCCTCATTTAAACCATAGCCCTCCAGCCCTCTGTCGGGTAAATAAACTTCAAAATCAAGACCGATCTCTTTAAAAACTTTGGCCAAGATAGCCGACCCGCAAACTCCGTCAGCATCATAGTCGCCGTAAATTACCGCCTTTCCCTGATTTTCTTTTGATTGATAAATGCGGTCTACTGCTTGCTTCATTTGAGAAAATAAAAAAGGATCATGAATATCCTGCGAATAATCCGGATGCAAAAACTCGTCGATCTGCTCTTGAGTGGTAAGGCCTCTATCGATTAACAGCTGAAGAATAATGGGATTTACTTCAGGAAATTTCTGCCTGATTTCTTCGGCAATCGGCTTTTTAATTTTCCATTGGTATTTGTTCATAAATCGTATATCATGTATCGTATATCGTGCCGACAGGCCCCGATCGAGCGTAGCGAGTCGAGGGGTATCGTGTATTGTTGATAAAATCGTTCGTGATTGGTTCGCGAATGTTTGGGTCGTTTGCGATTAATTGGTACTTTTTATTATGTATTGTATTGTAACCAATCATTATAACTAAAGCAAGAAAAAACGCCCTTCCAGGCATTTTAAGAGATTTCTTGGGCTCCATTTCATTCCGCCCGAAATGACAAAGAAAATCATTGTTCATTGATTATTGTTTATTGATCACTGTTCATTGATTATTGTTTATTCTTTTTCTTCATTATCTCTTTAAGATTAACCACATTGGGCGGCAGTTTTGGCTTAGCTGACGGCTGTGATGGCGTTATTTTTTGAATTTCTACTTTTTTTGAAGTCTTACTTTTTAACGAATCCATTTTTAAACCAGAGCCGGCCCTTTTCTTATTTATTATCAAAATAACTGCAATGGTTATCAAAACAATAAAAATGGCTAATATCAGCCAAAAGAACCAATTATTTAATCTAAAAAATGGTCCTGAAACGCCGGTTACTTTTTCTATCGTTTCGCCTAACTTATTTAATGGCTGAATTTTGTCTTGAGCGGCAAGCTCGTCTGATTGATTGGAACTGCCCAGCTTCATTTCTATATCATCAAGAATTTGAATAATTTGACTGGTATTTTCTGAATCTCCCTGATTAACATTCTGATTGGCAGTGGTTTCGCCAGTTGCTTGATTAGTGTTTTGATTAGACAATGAAGGCAGCTGCGGCGGCTGAAAAATATTTTGAGGCGCTTCCTCTTCCCATTTATCAGGGTCTAAAGGATAAGCATCTTGAGGGTCGTTAACGCCGTCGCCATCGGTGTCTTTTCTTAAAGGATCGGTGCCGGCCGTTAACTCCTGGCTATCGGACCAGCCGTCGTTGTCATCGTCAACATCGGCATTATCGCCAATGCCGTCGCCGTCAGTATCCAAGGTTTCCGCCGGATCGCAGGGAAAGTTATCATTATTATCGTTAACTCCGTCGTTATCGGTGTCGGCATCTAAAGGATCGGTGCACATGCCCGCTTCCTGGCTGTCAGTTAAGCCGTCGTTATCATCGTCTTCATCTATGCTGTCGACAATACCGTCGCCGTCGGTATCTACTTCGGGATAAAAAAGAGCTGTTTGAGTTTCGTTATTGCCGGTGTTCTGGTCCTGGGGGTCGGTGCCCTGAATTTTTGCCTGAATATTGAATGAATCTTCCGGCACCGTAAAATCGACAAAAACATCGTCGCTGCTATTGGGCAATACCGAAACCACCTGGGAATTGCCGATTAATTCAATGCCCCGAAAAAAAGAAACGTAGCCCAACATATCATAATTGCCAACATTATGAACTTTGGCGTAAATCCTCACCTGCTCTCCGGTTATTAAAATTTCTTCGGAAAAATAGATGTCGGTCGGACCGATTGCTAAATCATAATCATAATCCGCTGACTGAGCCGGCGAGCAAACAAAAATAAAAAGAATCAAACTTAATGCCAAAATGATTAAAGTTTTGATTCTCTTGAACATAAAATTATTATACTAGACTATAAAATATAAAACAATAGCAAGTCGTATATCGCTGTTCGTGTATCGTGTATCGTTAATTATTGAATTATTTAATAATGATGATAGAGATACACGATACACGATTACGATACACGATATACGATACACGAACAGCGATACAAGATTACAACTTTGATTTCTCCAAAGTCCGATGGCACTCACACTTTAATTCTTCCGGCGGCAGTTGTTTTATTATTTCTTTGATTAAATTTTTGACTTTTTCGATATTGTTCTTGAAGGTTTTTAATACTTCTTCAATATTCACCGGCGGCATTTCTTGTTCAGCCACTATACCGACATCATAATCAGTACTTAAAGAAATATTAACATAATGAATATCTTGCTCCCTAGCCAGAACTACTTCTGGATACTGGGTCATGTTTACCACCTGCCAGCCCATTTTAGTAAACCATAAGCTTTCTGCTTTGGTAGAAAATCTGGGGCCGTTGACAACTACGGCCGTGCCAGCAGGATGGTGAGCAATGTTGAGTTTTTCACAAGAGGCAATGGCAATTTGACGAAGGGTGGGGCAATATGGTTCTGCCCCAACAATATGAACAACCTCCGGACCGTTGTAATAAGTATCGGGCCTGTTTTTAGTCCTGTCCACAAACTGATCGCAAATTATAAAATCGCCCGGTTTGATGTTTGCCTGAAGAGAACCGCAGCTCGAAGGAGCAATAATGTATTTAACGCCGATTTTCTTTAAAGCGGCGATATTGGCAAGGTATGGAACCCGGTGAGGCGGAAAAATATGCTTTTTGCCATGGCGCGGCAAAAAAGCCACTTTTTTGCCCTCCACTTCGCCGACAGTGATTTTAGCGCTGGGTTTGCCCCAGTCGGTGTCAATCTCAAACTCCTCGCCATTTTCAATAAATTCATAAAAGCCAGAACCGCCGATAATGCCGATTTCGGCTGTTTGAATATCTTGTTGTGTCATAGAATAATAATATTATACCACTGTCATTGCGAGTCCCGACGTTAGGAGGGACGAAGCAATCCCCTTGCCAATGGACGTCCGTTCAGTAAGGGGATTGCTTCGTCGCCCTGAACCAATCGCTTGCGCTCTGGTTCACGGCTCCTCGCAATGACAGTGTAACTACTCACTCTCATATTCAACCAAGGTATGAACTGGATAATCTTTGATTTTCTCTTTGCCTTTTAAAAATACCAGATCGATGATAAAGCTGATGCCCGCAATCTCGCCGCCCAATTGTTTGACTAAATCAACGGTCGCGGCCATGGTACCGCCCGTGGCTAATAAATCATCAACGATTATCACTCTCTCTCCCGGCTTGATGCTGTCCTGATGCATTTCAATGGTATTGGCGCCGTATTCCAAAGCATAATCCTGGCCGATGGTTTTCCAGGGCAGTTTGCCTTTTTTCCGAATCATCACGCAGCCGGCGCCCAAGCGGTAAGCCATGGCCGAACAAAATAAAAACCCTCGGGCATCAATGCCCACCACTTTATCAATTTTTTGCCCTTGATATGGTTCCAATAACTTATCAATGACATACCTAAACGCTTCTTTATCTTCTATAATCGTGGAAATATCTTTAAAATTCACGCCCTTGATGGGCCAATCCGGTATTTCGCGGATTTTGGATTTTAGGTTCATAAAAGTTTATTTGATTGCATATTCAACCTCTCATTGGCAATATCAATATATTCTTTGTTAATATCAATTCCTATATAATTTAATTTTAAATTTTTTGCCGCTAACAATGTGGTGCCGCTACCAGTGAAAGGATCTAAAACAACACCATTATTATCAAAGACCGAAAGTTTTAGCAGATGCTCGCATAAAGTTAATGGCTTGACAGTCATATGTTTATTAAAATACAACTTTTCATTTTTAGATGGTTTGCCAATTAAAAAATACTTATCCATTATTTCATTTATGCCATCAATTATAAACAGGTTTGACGGGAACATATTAGCGCCGACTTTTACCCGCGTATTAAAAAGGCCTACTTTATTTTTGATCATATTTTCTAAAAAAGTGCCGTCAGTGGGCTTTTGCGCCATCACTATAGGTTCAAAAACCGATTTAATTTGAGGAGTTTTCCAGTCCTTTAATTTATCTTTGAGTTTATCTTTTTCTTTTTGACTGATTTCCATTTTATCAATAAAATGATCCAGCCCCATTGCCTTTGCCTGATTTTGCGTATAAACCCACAAAAAGCAATCCTTGATTAATAAGCCCGCGTCATCTATGGCGCTGGCCATTCTATGATATAATCTGGGGCTAGAAAAAGAAAAAAAGAAGCCGCCAGGTTTTAACACTCTATAAATTTCTTTAGCAACTTTTAAATACCAATTATAAAAATTTATACCTTGATTTCTATCAAATTTCATCCCGGCTGGCAAAGATTTAATAACCTGTCTATTTCGTTGATCGCTTACTTTATTGAATTGCCAATTATTGTCTAACTTATCTAAAAAATAAGGCGGATCAGTCAGCGCAACATCAATTGAATCATCATCAATTTTTTTTATGATATCCAAAGCATCGCCTAAAATGATTTTATTTAATAATTGGTTATTTTTTTGACTTTTTTTCATTAAGATTTTCCCCTTTAAATTCATTAAAAAGAATTTTATATATTTCCCAGCGAACATCTTTATCAAAATTTTTAACAAATTTAGGGTTAGCTAATTTAATAACCCTGCCTTTTTCATCATAAACCCATCTATTTCTATCAGCACGATTACATTTTTGACATTGAGGGATTATATTACCAGCTATCAAAGGTTTGTTGGGATCTTTATGAGATTTCTGTAATTTTGTTTTTGTACCGGGCCAGTTAAATTGCGGCTCCCCTTCCCGAGAACCGCAAGTTGCGCAGCGAAAGCTATATTGTTCCTTTAATTTATTCCAATCGCCTGTATCAATAATTCTATGCCCTTTCTTAAAAGATGGGTAGGGTTGTTCTAAAGTATAAAGCTGATATTCGCCTGATTTAAGATCTGCAACAATATTATCACGGCCACCGGCTACAATCCACCAACCATCTTGAGCACCAAGGTGTCTGGCCTGCTGAACATCATTTGTATCTGAAAAGTATATTCTAATAAATTTGGTTAATTCTGTTTTAGAAACTACTTTGGTTTTTGGATAACCTAATGATAGATAAACTAACATTAGGGCATTTTTTGTAAATTGACCGCTATTGTCCAACAATTTTGGTATTTTTACACCAAATTTTTTCAAATACTTTTCGTGATACTTTTTTATTAAATCATACTGATCAGTAATTTCTAACTCATTTATCATAAATTAAAATGTATTATTAAATTAATTAATTTTTTTACCAGCGGCATTAATCATTTTTTACGGCTATATAAGCGATAACTCCGATTACAATTAGTAAGATTATTATCAGAATAATTAAACCCATATATAGTATTTAATATTTAATTAACCTACCATCAACCCTTCCTCATTCGGCTTGTAAATTAACAATTAATCCTCGCCGCGTAATTATAATAATAAAAATATTTTTGCCATAATCTGTCCGACGAAGAGTACTGATTATCGCCGAAAAAATAATCAACCAAGACCTCGCGCAGGCGGGTTAATTCTTTCAATCTGCCGCTGTTCTTTTTATCGGCAATGGTCAAATCCAAAAGCTCCAGACCCCGTTCAAAAGCGTTATTGGAATATTTCATGTCCCCTTTATTGCGCCAATTGATGGTTCGTTCTATTTCACTGCCAACATTGGCCAGCTGCTCCATTAAAGAAAATTCAAACCAGCGGCCTGCGGCCATTTCTTTATGAATATAGGTCATTTTATTATTAATTTATCAATTATCTGCTTAATTTTATCCCGAAGTTCAGGATTATCTACACCGCGGCTGCGATTATTTTGACGAGGACGAAGATTTATCATTGAATTAAATTCAATCAAGTCATCATTAATGTGATCGGGATAGATGTTAATGCCCCAGAGATTTTCCTGCTTTGAACCTTTTTCCAAAAGCAAGGCCTCTTCATCTGCATGCATTTCACCGCCAATAGCCATTATTTCTTTTTCAATATCAACCACGGCTTTGAGCATATCGCCAAATCGTTCTTGAGCTATTTTTTTCAACTCCGATAGATTGATTTTATTTTCAATTATTTGCATAATTATGCGATCTTATTTTTCTAAAAATTTCACAATTTTCCTGGCAATCAGCAGTTCCTCATTTGATTTAATTGCCAAAATTTTGGGACGGTTGATAAAATAGACGCCGCTCACAATCAGCTCCCGGACAATCTGGCTGTTCTGGCCAACGCCCCCGCTAAAAACTACGGCATCAACCCTGCCTAAAAGGCCGCTGTAGCTGGCCACGTATCTTTGCACATCGTAAAGATATATTCTTAAAGCCAGTTTGGCAAGCTCTTTTTTATATCTGGTCGGCTTGAAGGCTAATTTATAACCCGGGACTTTAACTCCTGCCACAGCCAATATGTCCCTGAAGTCAGCCAAGCCGCAAATGCCTTTTAGGCCCGAGTTAAAGTTCAGCTCCTTATAAACCTGGTCCGGCGGCATCTTTAATTCTTTAACCAAAAATAAAGGGATGTAAGGATCTAAATCGCCTGACCGGGCGCCCATGGTAATGCCGGCTAAAGGCGTTAAGCCCATGGAAGTATCCAGCGCTTTCCCTGCTTTAATGACAGTGACGCTGGCGCCGTTGCCCAAATGGCAGGTGATTAAATTCAAATTTTTTCTGCCCAGCCTGGCTGCGGCTTCCTGAAACATATTTTCGTGAGAAAGGCCGTGAAAGCCGTATTTTCTCAAGCCATAGCGCTGATAATACTTCACCGGAATTGAATATAGATAAGTATATTCAGGAAGGTCTTTAAAAAATTGAGTATCAAAAACTCCGATTTGGCGGGCGTTGGGAAATTCGGCTATGGCTGCTAGGGCTGTTTTTAAATTTATGGGATTATGTATCGGCGCAAAATCATTATACTTGCCGATTTGCTTTAAAATAGTTTTATTCAGAACTGTCGGCTCTACAAAATCCTCGCCGCCGTGAACAATCCGGTGGCCCGCCAGTTTTATACCACGATAAATTATATCGGGCAGAACTTTAATAATTTCTTTAAGAGCCCGCTGGTGATTATTAATGCCCGCAGAAAAATTTATCCTTTTATTTTTTTGATAAACTAAAAAAGATTGAGGCAGGCCCACCCTTTCCATTTGCGCTTTAAAAACTTCCTTTAATTTTTCATCAAAAACTTTAACTTTCAACGTAGCGCTGCCAGAATTTATGGCTAAAATGTATTTCATAAATCTTAAAACTCAAAGCTTAAAGGATTGAGGATTGAAGCTTAAGGATTGAGGATTGAGGATTTGTATTTTGGGATTTATTTGTTATTTGTAATTTGTCCCCTCCCCGATTGAATCGGGGATAATCGGGGATTGGAATTTGTTTGTTTCTTGCCGATAGGCCCCGAGTTTATCGAGGGGTTGGTTGTTTCTTGTACCTTATTATTTAACTAGCTCTCCATACTCGCATGTCTTCATGCCCGCGCTATTACCTTCATCAGTATCTAGATGACAGGCCTTTTTATACTGCCGGCCGGCTCTGACTACAACTTCATGAAAAGTAATGCTTCTTTCGCCTTTAATTCTGACTGAAACTTTTTGATTATTTCTGACTTTTAGTTTTTTTGCTTCCTCTGCTGATAAATGAAGGTGGCGTTGGGCAATAATAACTCCCTGCTTTAATTTGATTCTGGCTTTAGGACCTTTAATAGTTGCTTGAGCTGAACCTTTGACATTGCCCGATAATCTGACAGGGGCGTTGATGCCCAAAACTCGGCAATCAGTAGCGGTAATTTCCACTTGAGTATTTTTTCTGACCGGACCTATAACTCTGACTTTTTTATATGAAGATTTTGGGCCGATAAGTTCAACTGTCTGGCTGCTGGCAAACTCGCCTGGCTGTGATAAATCCTTAATTTTTTTCAACTTAAAGCCCTTCCCAAAAAGCGCATCTAAATCTTTTTGAGAAAGATGTATATGACGGGCAGAGATTTCTACGGGAATTTTGGGCATGTTCTTAGTTGTATAAGTTGAATAAGTCGTATGAATTATAAGTAAACTTATCCGACTTATTCAACATTCTTTTTTAATTGAGCAATCGAAAGCAGCCCTTTCTGCGCTCCAATTTCTCGGATAACATAATTACTCTGATGGATGGCCAGTTTTAGAGCTTTGGCTAAATCTTTATAAATAATCAAACCGGCAACCAAGCTGGAACCAAAGGCATCGCCGGCGCCCGTGGTATTAATACCTTGGATTGGTAAAGCTTTTTCCGAACAGATTTGATTGCCGGAGCAAACCGCAGCTCCTTTAGCGCCTTGGGTTATGGCAACAACTGCCGGGCCCATCAGTTTTAAATATTTTAACAGTTGATTGATGTTTTGCGTTTTATAGCCGGAGCTTAAAACCAGTTCAATGGCTTCGTCCTTATTTAAAATTAAAACTTCTGTTTGTTGAAGATATTTTTTTAATGATGAATAGCCCTTGGCTAACTGGCTAGCGCCGGGGTTCCAGCCAATCTTGATTTTCTTTTTGGCGGAATGCTCAAAAATATTTTTCAGATTAGCCGGCCACTTTGGCCCTGACAGCGAAGCAAGGTAAAACCAGTCTGCTTTGGCTTTGCTTAAACTCTTTTCTGAAATTAGCAACTGATTATTGGCCGAACGATAAGTGAAAATAACATGCTCGGTGGTGCCGGAAAAATTGACAATAAAAGAAAGCCCGCTGGGGACTTTTTTGATTGTCTGAATATTAGCAGCGCTAACCTTATTATTTTTGAAATTTTTGATGATTCTCTGGCCGTTGTCGTCATCGCCGATTGCTGTGATAACGCCGGTTTTTAAGCCCAGTTTAGAAAAGTTGACAGCCGTATTAGAACCGCCGCCGCCATAAGTAAAAAAAACTTTCTCGCCGACGATCTTGGCGCCAAATTCAAAACCCAGCAACTGCTGCCTAAGAATATCCTTGTTGTTTCTGACCAACACGGCTTCTTTGGTATAAAACATGATGTCTTCTGTTGAGCCGCCGATGGTGATGATATTGTGTTTCATAATTAAAGCATTAAAGCATTAAAGCATTAAAGCATTAGAACATGGGAGCATGGGAGCAAGTGTTCTAATGTTCCCATGTTCACATGTTCCCATATCTAACATTATACTAAAAAAATAGCCCTTTGGCTACCTTTATCGTGTATCGATAATAATAAAATTAATTGAGGCATGCGACTCGCGATATGCGAACAGCGAACTCACTCTTGATTGTAAATTTCCTCTTTCTTTTCGCGCAAAAAGCTGATCCAGTCTTCTATCACTTCTAAAAATATCTTGAAAGGCGCTTCGATGATAAAATCCAAAATAAAAGCAAAAACATTGATCTTTTGAAATTTAACCGAAAGCCAATGGCCCGCGTTCAAAAATGGCAAAGAAAACAGATTTATCAAAAAAACTAAAGGATTTTCTTTTTTGTCAAAAACTATTAAATCCCTGATATTATAGCGGAGTTTGATGCCAAAAAAACTGATGAGCGATAAAAAGAGGAGAAAAACCAAAATGCTAAAAACATTAAACTGGAGCTGCAATAAAATATAGATTAAAACCCCAAACGAAACACTAAATAAAACAAAATACAAGATATTAAACATCAGCTTAAAGAAAGAATTATGTTTAACAGTATTGCCTAATCCCTTGATATCGCCGATTTTATTATGATAAATAATTTCGTTAGACAATTTGACCACTTTATCGGTATTTTTTTTGGAAGGCACTCTGATAAAGGTGCCGATAAAAACCATCAATAAAGGAGGGAATAAAGCGTTGATGGCCAGAGGCAGATAAGTAATTTCCTTGGCAATATAATAATCATAAGGAAATTCCAACAGCAGAGCTAAAAACATTTTAGTGATAAAAATATAAATGGTAACCCTGACAATGCTGCGCCTAAGCTTGGTCCTGGCCTTTTTATAAAGTTTATCGCAGGTGGTTCTGATATGATATTCTAACTGCTGCGGATTATTAAAAATGTCCTCGGCCTGCTTGGGGTTGGCTAAAATAATGTCCCGCAAAACAAAAAAGGTGAAGGCCTGCTTCTTAAAGATTCTAAACAGCTTTTCATTAAGGGGGTGCTTTTGGTGCCTTTCAATTTCTTTTTTCAAATTTCTGATTTTTTTAGCCGCTTCCATTATCTGCGTCTGTTCGCTTACTTTAACCCAGCCGGGATAATAATACTTAAATAATAAAAAGTTGATCATTGAAGCGTCGGATTTAACCAAAGCTCTGTAAATAGCCAAGTAAACATGCAGATCCTTATCTTTAGGAGAAAGGTCTTTATCTAAAAGTTTAATTTCGGGCCTTAAAAGCTGATAAACAAATTCCACCAAAGCCCGCTGCTGCAAGGGCGGCATCAGCGATTCTTCTATTTCGCAGGCGCAAATTTCCAGCAGCCAGCGAAAAAGTTTTTGCCCCCGGCCGTTGGTCCTTCTGGCTCCGCTTAAATTAAAAATAGCCAGGTATTTTTCAATAATTTTCTGCGCCTGGTCAACTTTTCTTTCGGGGATAAAATTGTTATCTAAATAACCGGCTCTAACCAGCTCCTTAATCAAGCCAAAAGCTATAACGTCTGAAGAAATTTTAATGGTTAATCTTCTTTGAATAATCCTCAAAATGGCATTCTTTCTTAACAGATGCTCTTCCTTGTAATCGATGGCGTTGCGGATTTTTTCGTAAATCTTGGCGATGCGGCTGACAAAAACATCAACCTGAATGCGGCTTATGCCTTCGCCGGCATAAAAATTCTCCGGTATTCCCTGCTTTAAAGTTGTTATTAACTTTTCCGCCTGCTTGGTATACATACTTGAAACTTGATAATTTGATATTTGAAACTTAGTTTCTTTCCACAGTTTTATTAAAAAACAGTGCTAATACTGCCTTTTGATAATCGGCCTGCCAGCCGCAGCCTCGAGCGAGTGTAACGAGCCGAGAGACGAAGACTGGCTCGGGGACAGGGACTCGAACCCCGATTGCTGGGACCAGAACCCAGTGTCCTACCATTAGACGATCCCCGATCATTCTACGCTGAAGCTTCGAATGATTTAAAACAATTTTCCATGTGCTGATCAAAGTCCGCCGAAGCCTCGAGCGCAGCCGAGAGGCGAAGGCGGGCGGCCATTAGACGACCTCCGAATAGTTATTCACTCTTTAATTCGCTGATTTTAACGATGGCCATTTCCAGCGGAAGCTGGATTATATCAGCGCGCTTTAGCCGGGTCAAGGCCTCCAGCAAAATTTCGATTACTTGAACTAAATAATCAGCTTCAACTTTCTCCAACAAAACCATCAATGATTTTGATTCCTCCTCGGGAACTTCCCAGGCCAGCTCCTGCCAGCCGTCAGTTACTTTAGCTACCAAAATTTTTCTTAAAACTTCGATGGCCTCCTTGGTAAAATTTTCCAGCTCTCCGCCGTCATTAAGATACTGGTTGATTAAGCGGATGCTTGCGGCCGATTGATGTTCTAAAAGCTGTTTGATAAAAATGATGATTTGATTGATGTCCGAACGGGGCAAAACCAACGAGGCCTCTGCTTCGCTGATTTCTTTTTCGCCCAAAGCCAAAATCTGGCCCAAGAGCGAAATAGCATCCCTGACATAACCTTCGCTGGTGCGGGCGATAGTTTCTATAACCTTTTTAGCCACCTTGACTTTTTCGGCGGCCGCAATCATTTCTAAATGGCCGGCGATTTCTTTAAAAGAAATTTTTCTAAAGTCAAAGCGCTGGCAGCGGGAAATAATTGTTTCCGGCAGCTGATGAAGTTCGGTGGTGGCCAGAATAAAAATAACATGGCCGGGCGGCTCTTCTAAAGTTTTTAACAGGGCGTTAAAAGCTTCGGCGGTCAGCATATGGACTTCGTCGATGATAAAAACTTTATATTTATTCTTGCTCGGAGCATACTTAACGTGCTCGCGCAGTTCTCTGATTTCGTTAATGCCCCGGTTGGAAGCGGCGTCAATTTCTATTAAATCCAAGCAGTTGCCCTGGGTGATTTCTAGGCACGACTGGCACTTATTGCAGGGCTCGGCTTTTTTTTGATTGGGGCAGTTGACGCTCTTGGCCAAAATTCTGGCCATAGTGGTTTTACCAATGCCCCTTGGGCCCGAAAAAAGATAAGCATGGGCTAGTTTGCCGGAAGCAACCTCGTTCCGCAAAGTAACTTTAACATGGTTCTGATTGATGACCTCGGCAAAGGTTTGCGGACGATATTTGCGGTATAAAGTGGTTGACATAGTGAATGTATACTCCTTCGCTTTAATAATTCCGATTTTGCTAATTGAATAATTTGAATTATTTTATCTAATATTAGTATTAATATTAACGCATCGCTTTGGAGTATTTTCTATTTTATTAAAGCAATTGGGTATATTATAACGATTGATTGATAAATTGGCAAATAAAAAATTTCGCTTAAAATGTCATCCCGACCACTCGGCCGTGAGCTCGCGGCCGAACGGCCAACGCGGAGGGATCTTGACACAACATGATTATCGTTAAAGTAACAAGATTCCTCAGGTAAGCTCGGAATGATAAAAGGCAAAATTTTTATTATCGGCTATTTCTTTATTATATTCTCAATGGCTGCCCACTGGCTGTCGCTGCCCTTGGGCACTAAGAAAACTACCTCGTCGCCCTCATCGCCCTTAAAATAAGTAACGCTGGCCATAATTACTTTATAAGTTTTATTATCCGACATCACCACAAATTCATCGGCAGCTTCGTCCTTGATTAATTTACCGACCAACCTCTCCCGGTCCACCGGGCCAATCTGCTTATAAATAAAATTACCATTCTCATCGATGGTAAGTTTTAAAATATCGCCCTCAACC
This sequence comes from Patescibacteria group bacterium, assembly GCA_018818425.1. Taxonomy (GTDB): domain Bacteria; phylum Patescibacteriota; class Patescibacteriia; order UBA1558; family UBA10009; genus JAHISB01. The sequence continues at coordinate 42,065 of JAHISB010000002.1, read as the reverse complement.
AGTTTTGATTTAGAAATATAGTTGGCCGGAATGGAATACTGCCGGCCGTCGGGCCCAATCATTTTTTGGCCGTCAAAAACCCCTTCAATGACCTTTTCATTTTCTCTGGCCACCGGCTCATTGAGATCGATTAGCTTGTCGGTTAAATCGGCCCTGCTGGATTTGGCGGGAGTTAAGCTGCCGCCCTCCAAAATTAATTTGCATTTTTGTATTTGGATTTCAATATTATCCAAAATTTGTTTTAGTTCATCTATATTTTTCATACTTTTATTTTTAATTTTAATTTATATTTTTAACTTTTTTGATTTACCTTTTAAATATAGCATAGTTTTTATTTTTGTCAACAATAAAATTGAAATTAAATTGAAATATAAAGCGTTAAGTCCGTTAAGTATTAAGTTGTTGCTGCGGCAAACTCAACGGAATTAAAGAACTTAAGGCATAATTTACTTAACGGCTTCTAAAATCTATAAAGATAAATAGACACGCTTTTTTGGCTAACCTTGCTTACTTTTTCAGCTTCCACATTAGGCATGGTGAAAGCGTAGGAAACTAATCTGGAGCCGGGCTTCATTTCTTTTTTTAATTTAGGCAATAATTTTTTCATGGCCCGGGGAGTTAAAAAACAAATCAGCACATCAGCTTTACTTAAATTAAATTTATAAAAATTGCCAAAGGATAATTTTACCTGTGGATATCCGCTGAACAACTTTTTTATCCAGCAAATTAAATACATGATTAAAGAAATTTCATAGCCCCTGATCTCTTGGGCCGGGGAATGCTTAGCAAAATAAAAAAGCCAGCGCCCGTCGCCGCTGCCCAGGTCGTAGACAGTGTCTCCATTTTTAATCCCGGCCAGTTCTAAAACTCTTTGATAATCTTTTTTCCGGGAGGGCACCCATGGCGCCGCGGAAACGCCGGCATAGGCGAAGTTCAATAAAATAATAAAAATTATAAAAACCAGGATAGTTGATATATAGAGCATAACTAATTAAGGATTAAGGATTGAGGATTTATGATTGAGGATTAGAAATTGAAAAATCACTGAAAATTGAAAATTGATTTTATGGATTGGTTTAAGATTTAGGAGCTCTTATTTACATTTTCACACTTCCGGCTTTTGAACCGCCTTCACTCTTTCTAAAATTTCCCGTTCAACTATTTCTCGATCCCGGCCGTATTTTAATCTGGAAAGCTCTCTGATTTTAGCGGCTATGGCTTTATCGCCTAGCTGGGGAGGCAGGGGCTTGATATTAAAAGCCGGCGGGTTTTGATTATCAATTAACAGCTTAAGATAAGCATTATATTTAGGAATATTAATTACATCGTACTCATTAAAAACCGGGGCCAGCTGTTTAGCCACTATTTCGGCATCATCAGGGCCGATTCTAAAAGCAATCATAGTTCCGGCATTGCCCATTACAGCGTCGCGGATAGAGGTATCGTTATTTTTGACCAGCTGGCCGATGTACTGGTGGGCAATGGTCAGGCAAAGCTTATACTTGCGGGCTTCGGAAAGAATAACGGAAATGGTATCGGTGATAAAATTCTGAAACTCATCAATATATAAATAAAAACTTCTGCGCCGTTCCTGGGGGATATCTACCCGGGAAAGGGCCGCCATTAAAATTTTGCCGACAATAACCATGCCCAGCAAATTACAGCTCATTTCGCCGATAGCGCCTTTGGATAATTTAACTAAAATAATCTTCTGGCCGTCCATAGCTTCCCGAAAATTAAAAGAACTTTTCTGCTGGGCAATAATCGGCCTCATTAAATCGCTGGAGATAAAAGGGGTCAGCTTGCTGGTTATGTAAGGCACCATATTGGCCAGCGAGGCTTCGCCGCCGGCCTTTTCCGCTTCTTTTTCCCAAAAATCTTTAACCACCGGATTAACGCACCGGGACAGTTTGTATCTTCTAAAATTGGCATCGGCCAAAACTTTGGGAATTTCCAACAAAGTTGAGCCCGACTGGGAATCTTCCATCATTAACAGCATGGCGTTGCGCATATACTGCTCAAACATGGGGCCGCCGGTGGCTTTTAAGTCGTAAAGCTTATCAAATATCTTTATCATTTCGTTAATAACAAAGGTCTTTTGCTCGGGATTATGAAACTCCAGCATATTAATGCCCATGGGCCGCTGATAGTCGGCCGGGTCAAATAAAATCACGTCCTCGGCCCGTTCCGGCGGCACATGCTCTAAAACCGCTTCCACTAAATCGCCGTGCGGATCGATTACACAAACGCCTTCGCCGTTCTGCATATCCTGAATAATCATATTGGCCTGCAGAACCGACTTGCCGGTGCCCGATTTGCCGATAATATAAACGTGCCTTTGGCGGTCTTCTTCTTTTATTCTTATAGGAGTTGTAACTCCGCGGTAAATATTCTCGCCCAGCAAAATCCCTTCCTGTGGCAGGTTGACGGGCGGCTGGGCTTTTCTGGCTTCCAGCCAATGAATATTGGGAGCTCCGGTGGAAGGCAGAGGCAAATGCCACAAGCTGGTCATTTCTTCGCTGTTAAGCAATAAATGGTATTTAGAATGATAAGAGCGGCTGATAAAATCGGAAACTAAGCGATCAATATTAACTTTGGCGATTTTTTTAAAACCATTGCCATACTGATAAATATTATACTGGCCGAAAGCATTAATAATATTATCTAAATAATTTTTGGCCTGCTCCCGCTTAACTGCCGAAGTTACAATTCTGACATTAACATCAAAACCGGCCCTGCTGGTTTTTTCTTCTATGCCTTTAACCGCCTCTTCTTCCATAGGTGAAAGCCGGTATTGTTCTTCCAGTTTGTCTAAATTGCGCTCATCTTGGGGCTTAGTTCTAAAAAAACTGAAAATAAAACTAAATAAACCAAAAAATTTGTCAAAAATATTGCCCAGTCCCGCCTGGCGCAGAGCCATAGCCATAGCTTTGCCCTGCTGCATCTCGCGGGCTACCCGCATGCCTTTGCGATGCCACTTTTTATAAGCCGAGCGAACAATAAATTGAATGGCCGCTCCGTCTGTCTTAGCCACCTTGCTTAAAGGATTAACTAAGCCCTCCAAAGGATCGCTGCCTTCCATTTTTTTAAAAGTCTTGATGGGAAAAATAAACTCCCGGCCTAATTTTAAATAGGCGCCCAAAACCGCGCCTTGCGGCGAAAAAAAGTTATAATCGCTGACTTCTTCAATATGCGCATGAGGATAAACCGCTAACAGCTGCTGTTTCAAGGAATCGCTTAAATAATTAGGCGCTGCCACATAAAAAAAGATCTGGCCATTTTGAGCCACCATCTCAAAAGAAAAATGGTCGGTCCGGCCGTAAAGCCATGGCCTGGCGCCCCGCTGGGCCGACAAACTTCCTAAAACCGAAAATAAATTTTCGGCCGCTCCAATATCATCTTGGATATCTTGGGGGGTAGCCGCTCTTTCTTTGTCGCGCAATGACTCTTTAGGCACCGAAATCAATAAAATTTGCTGCTGCAGCGCAGTCGGCAAACGGCTGCCTTTGGCAAAACTTTTTCTGATTAAATTGACCATTGCTGCCAAAACAATAAAAAAAATTATCGCTATTAGAAAAGTGATGGCCCATGGATTGGCCAGCAAAGTAGAAAAACTTTTTAAAAAAATGTCGGCAATGAGAGGCATTGATGTTGAGGATTTCGGCCAGAGGCCGACCAGCCTCCGTTCGGCCTGAGCTCACGGCCGAAGGCTGGCTGGGAGGATTGAGAATTATTCACCAATAACCGCCGAGATGCGCCGAGGTACGCTGATATCCGCGGATTATCAGCCTGCTTCGCCTCTCGACTTCGCTCAAGGCGAGCGTGTATCAGCAAATGGTCAGCATATCTTAGTGATGATCAGTGATATTTTATTTTTGGAATTTGGAATTTATTTGTTATTTGTGATTTTGGATTTGGAATTTCTCTAACCGGTATTGTTAATACAACGATTATCCCATTGTTCATACTCTACACAAAAAATTCAAAGAAAACTTTTAGACTATTATTCTTTCTTTTTCAAAGCTAAAATTTTATCCGACTTTATTTTGGCTTCCTGCTCTACAAAAAATTTATTGACTCCGGGGATAATTTTTAGCCAGTTGATAATCAGGCCAAAAATTTGTTTAGCTAAATAAGAAAATTTAATTTTGGCGGAATTTAAAAGCTGTGATACCTGAACGGCGGTTTCTTCGCCTTTAATTTTAAACTCCTCTTGCTGTTGAGGTGAAAGATTGTTGTAAACTTCTCCTAAATCCGCCTCCAAAATTTTTTCTATTTCTGGATAATAAGGCGACTGTTTGGCGGCGGCCGGAACCGGGGTTGGAGCAGAAACAGCTTCGTTGTCTTTGCCTTCGCCAGCGCCTTCAAGTGACTGTTTTTGCTCTTGCTCCAGCTTTTTTTGAATCTCTACTTTTTGCCCTGCAACAGCCGGCTCGGCCTCTTTGGCGATTTTTTGAGGCGGTTTTTCCTGAACCGGCAATTCTAAACCGGCCAATGTTTCCTTATCAATTTTACTTATCTTTGGCATGGCTAAATTATACCTTTTTTTGGCAATTAGGACAATGAGGATTGATGATTTCGGCCAAAGGCCGACCAGCCTCTGGCTGGGAGGATTGATGATTGAGGATCAAAAATCAAGAATTATTCACTGATAACCGCTGAGATACGCTGAGGTGCCTTGTTCTTTTGTTAGGAGTTTAGCGGTAACCTGCCTGCATCGCTTTCGCATAGCTTCAGCGGAGCAAAGCCGGCAGGCAGGTTACCGATTAACGATTTACGATTAACAAAGGAGTTTTGAAATTTAAAATTAAGGATTATAGAAAAATGTCAAATTTTATGTTATAATATCAGCATGAAACAAGATCAAAGAGCGCGGGAAATTAAAACCAATAAAGTAAAGTGGCTGCATTTTGTCAAGCCCAGCGGCAAACAATTAGAAAATTTAAAGCTTGAATATAAATTCCATCCTCTGGATATCGAAGACTGCATCTCGCCCGCTCAAAGGCCCAAACTGGACGAGTATGAAAATTATCTTTTTTTGATTTTAACCTTTCCTTATTACGATGCGGCTAACCGCGAAATTCAGGCCTCGGAAGTTAATTTTTTTATCGGTCCGGACTATTTAATCACCGTTACCGACGGCCGGTTGACGCCCCTGCTGAAATTTTTTGAACAGTGCCAAATCAACGATATCTACCGGGGAAAATTCATGAACGACGCTCCCACCTACCTGTTATACGAAATCATCAACCGCCTGCAGCTTTACTGCTATCCCATGCTCGACCACGTGGCCGAAGATATTAATGATATCCAAAAAATAATCTTTGGCGGTTATGAGAAAAAAATGGTTAAAGAGATTCTGATTATCAAACGCAATATTGTTAACTTAAGAAAGATCATGCAGGCCCACAAAAACGTCATCAGAAAACTGCTGACTAAAAAAGAAAAGTACTTTATTCCCCGCACCATCGCTATCTACTTTAATAATACCTTGGAGCAAACCAAGGATATTTGGGACATTTTGGAAAGCTTAAAAGAAAATATCGACGCCCTTCACAACACCAACGAATCGCTGATTTCTTTCCGGCTCAACGACATCATGAAAATTCTGACTATTATCACCGTTATTCTGCTGCCAGTTAATCTGGTAGCCAGTATTTTTGGCATGAACACTCCCATCATGCCGCTAGTCAACCGCCCTCACGGTTTTTGGATAATTTTAGGCTTAATGGCCGCCTTGATTGTAGTATTGATAACTTTCTTTAAAAAGAAAAAGTTTTTGTAATATCCTCTGAATCGCGAACGACGCGAACCGGCGCGAACATTCACTGACCACTGACATTTTTCGTCAGTGGTTTGTGGCAAGTCAGTGGCTGTTCGTGTGGTCAGTGATAATCAGTGATAATTTGTAAATCAACAAAAAATAGACCTGCAGAGGTCTTTTCATATTTTATGTAAACCAGCACCAAGTTGATACTGGGTAAAATTAACTAATACCCAAAAACTATCTGTTCTTCTAAAGTTTTTTCCAGCATGTATCTTAAAGTATAGCTCTGGCCGTCGCTCCAGTAAACATAGCTCCAGCCCTTGTTTTTTAGAGGGTCGTCGGGCAAATCGCCGAGAGAACTTTCCAAAATATCCCAGCCGCTGATGCTTTCATTTTTTTGCGCGGGATAATTTAAATTTTGAGTAAAATAATCAGCCAGCTTGTTTTGGACAAATTCAATATCGGCCGCGCGCTGCGCCTCCCGCTCTTTGGCTAAATTTTTCTCGTGGTCCAAAGCTGCCATTGCGCCAGTGCCCAAAAGCCCTATAATGGCAATAGTTATGGGCACAATAAGCATAGCTAGGCCTTTTTGATCTGATTTCATAAAACTAATCAAAACCCAGTATAAACCAGTTATTTCCGCTTGTCAAGACCGCTTTGAAAAGGTATATTTTAAAGACTGAAGACTAAGGATTGAGGATTGATGACTGAGGACTAAAGATTGAAGACTAAAGACCTAAGACCTAATCACCTAATCACCTAATTAACCTAATCACCCAACTCAATGCCCAACTTTTGGCAACAAATAAATAAACCGATTCTGGCCTTGGCGCCCATGGCCGGCATTACCGACTCGGCTTTTCGGCAGCTGTGCCGTTTATACGGCGCCGATGTTGTTTATTCGGAAATGACTTCGGCGGACGGGCTTTTTTTTGAAGGCAAAAAAACTTTGGAGATGTTAAAATTTGAAAAAGCTGAACAACCGTTAGTGGTTCAACTTTTCGGCAAGGACCCGGCTAAATTCGGTGAAGCTGCCCGGATTGTCGAAAAGTCGGGAGCCGGCGGCATTGACATTAACTTTGGCTGTCCGGCCCGCAAAGTTGTCGGCCACGGCGGCGGCGTAACTTTGATAAGAGATTTAAATTTATGCTATCAGCTAATAAAACAGACGATTGATAACACCAAGCTTCCGGTTTCAGTTAAAGTCAGAACTTCCATTAAATCAAAAATCGGCAAAAAAGTAACGGTTATTGATTTTCTAAAAAAAATGGCTGACCTGCCGATTAGCGCTGTAATGATCCACGGCCGTTCTTATGAACAGGGCTTTAGCGGCGAAATTGACTATCAAATGATTAAAGAGGCCGGAAAATACTTTAAAGGCACAATCCTGGCCAACGGCGGAGTCAACTCCCCTGAAGACGCTAAAGAATTATTAAAAAAAACCAAAGCTGACGGCCTGGGCCTTGCCAGAGGAACTTATGGCAGACCTTGGCTTTTTCAGCAAATCAAAGACTATTTAAAAACCGGAAAATTTGAAGAACCCAGTTGGCCAGAAAAAAAACAAATTATCTTAAAGCATGCTCAACTAGCTCTTAAAACAAAAGGTGAACATGGCCTTATTGAACTGCGCAAACACCTGCTCTGGTACGTTAAAGGTTTGCCAAATGCTTCTGATTTAAGAACAGAGTTGGTAAGAGTGGAAAGTATTAAGGATATTGAAAAAATCTTGGCTGAAATTCACGGATAAATCACCGATAGTTCACTCCTCGATAAGCTCGGGGTCTATCGACAGATAGCGCACAGATGGCTCACCGATAAATCACGGAGATACACGGATCTATCACGGATATCCACGGATGAATCACCGATACTTTATATTATCAATCAGTGATTCATCCGTGATTTATCGGTGATAGATCGGTGATTTATCGGTGATTTATCCGTGATAGATCTGTGATTTATCAGTGATTTATCCGTGATAGATCGGTGATTTATCAGTGATTTATCCGTGATAGATCGGTGATTCATCTGTGATAGATCGGTGATATTTGGCTAACTTCAGCCATTTTTTATTTTTGGGTTGACAAAATCGCCAAAATTTGCTACAGTAAGGGGTCAATTTACGGACTTTGACAAACAATCCTGGTAAAAACTGGGTAGTTAATGCTGTATTTACTACGTTAGTTTGTGTTAAGTTTGTGAATATTTGTGTTCGTCTATTGTTAGTTTGTGCTATTAGTGAAAATTGATGATTGATGACCGAAGACCAAAAACTCTAAATTGACTCTCCATTTTTTACTAGGATTAATAACAAAGTCAAAAAAAATAAAAGAAAAAAATATCAGAAAGGTAAGGGTGAAAATCATGGAATTCAAAAAGCCAAAACTTGGGATGAAGTTTGTCGGCATAATGGTAGTTGCATTAATGGTAGTTGCATTAATACTACTGCTCCACGCTGCTCTGACATATAACTTCGGATGGGCAAATGAAAGTTGGCTAATTCTGTCAGCCTTCGGTGTTTTGGTCGCATTGGTTGCTTACATATTTGACTGGCTACAAAACCGTAGACAAAGAGCAGGTGATTTGACTAGCGGCCATGGCGGCCTGCTTAACTGGTGGAGAAGACAAAACATTAAAACACGCTTACTCTACAAATGGCAGAATTTTAAGGTATGGTGGAACAAGAAATGCAAACCATGGCTTAAGAAAAAACGCTACGCTTTCATTCCAATCGCTATAACTGCCGTTTTGTTGACCCTGGTATGGTTAATGGTTGGTGATGCCGGCCGGGAAATCAAAATGACACCAAACATCCCAACCATCAGCGCTGACTGTAGTTGGCACCAAGTCACTTTCACTTACAAGAACTGTAGACAAGCCACCCCCGGCAAACAAGTAGAAAGCTGGCAGAACGGGGTTAATGTTAATACCCTATCGGTCAGCAACACCCAAGCCAGGGTGGAAGTTCTGGCAACCAAAAACATTGCCGGAAAGATGGAGTTCAAAATACTCGGCACACGGTGTGTCGGGTGCATTGAGTTCAACTAAGAGTCCCGCGGAAAAATAGAAAAAAGCATAAGGAGAAATAGACATGCCAAAAATACCTGCACAAATAATGGAAGGGGCTACTCGCGCTGGAGGAGAATTAGGATTAAGATTCCTCGCTGAAGGAGCGCGTACAATCTTCAGTACTGCGGCAGAAGAAATGGCAAAAAGAATTGCTGCTGATCTGGTGAGCGTAAAAGGTCCTTATGACAACGCTGCCCAGCAGGTAATTCTTCACTTCTACCTGGAGCACGTAACAAACCCAGAAACTCAACAAAGGCAAAATTACCACGATGCTTTCATGGAGCTTTCTGGACAGTTAACCATGGCCGAACGCAATGACTTCTTTCTGGCCCTGATTGCTGAATTGGTAATAACAGCCACTGTAGAAGAAGCTGGTGGTCAGGCTAAACAGCAGCAGCAAGGCAAGAAAAAAGGTGCAAAAGCAATTACCGATCAAAAAGCAAGGACACCTGTAGATGAGATTAAATCTTTTTTGATCGGCATTAACATGACCGATCCAAAGAATTTTGAAATCGTCTGCAGTACAATTGACGCACTGGTAGAAGAATACATTAAATTAAAAGCTAAAAATCTTCCAGCGCACGAATTTGAAACAGAACTTCGCAAGATGCTGGACCAAAGACGGCTCATCGGCGATGCTGCTGTAAAGCTCTTCTGGCGAGACCTCAAGAGAAGAGTTAGATACATCCCCGCTGACTTAAAAAACCTCTGGGATGATGTACTTAAACCTAAAACGCGCCAGCTACTCCGAAAACTTGAGCAACTCGACGCTTCCATGGCCGCCGAAGCTGATAAAGTGCTGGTAAAACAGGAGGCTGCGCTGCAGAAGCATAAAAAACAGCGCTTGGAAAATCAAAAACGAAGACTGAAGAGTATGATTGCTAGCAACGAGAGAGCCGGTAGAAATACCGCTAAACTGGAACAACAACTCGCCGAACTTGGCGCGTAAAAACTGATAAGGAGTAAAAATCATGGCAGATAAAAAAGTAACAGATGACGCCGCCGAATTCGAATCGACTTTCGACAAGGCAACAGAAAAGCTGGAGAAAATTCTCCAGAAAAGTAAAGGATGGGGAATACTCGGTTCGATATTATGGGCGATACTCGGGATACTCATGATCACCGCCCTGCTGATTGGAACCAAGATAGGCAAGAAAGTTCTCAGATTCTGGCAGAACATTTTTGCCTCGATTCTGGGTTATACCGGTGACAAAAAAGATGACTTTGTCGCCGCAACGCACAACATATACAACTGGTTCGTTGCGCTCTGGAAAGACCATCCCAAGACCCGCTATACGTTCGCTTCAATTCTGATAGCGGTTCCCTTGGCTCTGGTTGTTTGGCTAGTAGTTTCGCTGATTTGGTATAATCCAATGCATGCAGCCATTGCCTGGTTAATTCTGGGTGTTCCATGGCTACTGCTGGCCATAGTCTTGGGTCAAGCGCCTAAGAAGGGTTTTAGCGCCTTCTTGCTTGGCTTTTTCGCCGGCGCCCTGTTGCTGCTGGTGGTAATGCCGGTTGTTGGAATGGTCTGGACCGGAGCTATCTTCTTCATCTTTGCCCTGTTTATGTTCTACACTTTCTGGGCAATACATGAAGGCAAAACCTTTAACTATAAATGGGCCACCCGATTGACCATCGCCTGCTTGGCAATCGCTTTTGTAGCTTTTGTTTACGAAAGCGATTGGCTGGGTGTAAAAACCTCTGTTATGAGCCAAAAGCAAAACATTACCCAGAATAACCACAACGTTGCCGCTAAAAAGGACGCTGATTCGTATCTGGCAAAACTGTCTAGCAAAACATGGGAGGCCTGGCCAATTTACATAACGGTTAGTGAGCAAGACAGCATCCCTGTTTACGATTTTGATGGCGCCAACTTCAAGGCCAATGGCTTTACTGTTCCGGGTAAAAAGATAAACGTCCAAATTGACGGAGAAAAGCCATATCCGGATAAAGGCCATCCTCTGGATTACGCTTTGTACTGCTACCTGCCCTCTGGCGAATTAAAATACATTCTGCTGAAAAACGTCAGGAAAGCAGAGGCCGAAGAACTGATTGTCTCAAAGCCAGCGCCCCAAGAAACACAGCAAATTTCAACTGCGGCGCCAAGTTTGCCAACGGTCCGGTTAATGGGCCAGTACCTTACGGTTGGCAACTGTGAGATGCTGGAACAGAATAATAACGACTATATACTGGATGTCCCGGCAGGCCCTAACATCCTGTGTAATACCGGTGTAACCATCCAAAAAGGTGATGAAATGTTCTTTGATATCACCTGCAATGGTGTTAATAGCACCGGTAATAACCGCGATGGCGCATATAAATTAATCAGGAGCCCGGAAGGCTGGCCCGAAAACCAAACACCTTGGTTCTTAGTGAACCGAAAATTGGTCTGTCCTCAGGCTAAGTTTATGGCCTTGGTAGGACACATCCTGGATCCTCAAACCAAGACAGTGCTTGCCTCTTTCCCATTAACAGATGGGTTGGAAGCACCAACTGGTGGCCTGCTCTTGGTGGGTCCGAATGAACCGTTTAACGGGCGGGATTCCAATTGCGCCAGGGATAACTTGGGGCATTGGAGAGTCGATCTGACAGTCCGTAAAACAACTACTTGACGATAACATCGTCAACAATAGGGGTAAACCGCAAGGTTTGCCCCTTCTTTTTTTTACTAAAAAGTTTATAATAATAATAATGTTCAAGGCTATCAAAAATAAGCCCATTATCTATTACAATCTATTATTGCTGATTTTATTTACTTTTATTTTATTTATTCGCCCAACAATAATTGGCACTGATATTTTTTATCATCTTAAAATTTCTCAATTATTTAATACGGACGGTTTAAACGTTATTAACGAGCTTCCTTGGTTTCAATATACCAGCTGGAGCTTGTTCCCTGCGGATTTATCGTTGGGTTACCATTTATTGCTTTATCCTTTGCTTCTTTTTTTAAACCCAATTATTGCAGTAAAAATTTTAGTTCTTATATTATTGCTCTTCTTTATAAACTTTTTTATATTTTTTTTAAAAAAACTAGATATAAAAAATCACACATTGTGGCTGACCCTCTTATTATTTTCTTCTTCAATATTCTTTTTCCGACTATTTATTTCCCGGCCTTTTTTAATCTCTATTATTCTTACTCTAATTATTCTTTATGCAGTTCATAATAAAAAATTTGGACTCTTATTTTTTTCTTCAACAATTTATTGTCTTAGTTACGCTGGCTGGTTACAAATATTTATCATTATTATTATCTATACGGTTATTGAATGGTTGTTTACTAAAAAACTGTATTTAAAATATTATACTTATCCTCTTCTGGCACTAATTTTAACTTTGATTATTAGGCCTGACTTTCCAAATATTGTTATTCTTAATTTTCAGCAAACATTTGATCTTCTTTATCTAAATTTAATAAATGCTGGAGTGGCTGTTGGACAAGAACAGGCTCATGCTTCTTTGACTTTTTTTCAAGATACTTTTTTAGTTTCTTTCATGATAATTATATGTGGGATCCTAACTATTTATTTAAAAAAGAAAATTGCCTCTATGAATGAAAAAATATTGCTCTATACCCTCTTTATTTTAGCAATATTTTACGGCCTCTGGACTATTGAATCAATCCGTTTTATAGAATACTTTGTCCCGTTTACAATTCTTTTAACAGCTCATACTTTTACTTTGCTTAAAAAATCACTGGTATCTTATGAACAACAGAACTTAATAAATGATTTTAAAAAATATATAAGAAAACCAGTTTTCAAAGCTTTATTGATTTTAACTTTTTTTTCACTTATCTTTTTACCAGTAAAAAAAGCCTATTTAGGGTATAAAAATGCCTGCCCCATTAGCCGCTACCAACAAACAGCCGAATGGCTTGAAAACAACACCCCTGAAAAATCAATAGTTTTTCATACTGCCTGGGATGCTTTCCCCAGACTATTTTTTCATAATCACCATAACTACTATATTGTCGGCCTGGACCCGACCTTTATGTATTTATACGACAAAAACCTCTACTGGCTTTGGCGCAACATCACCGAAAAATCAATCGCCTGCAACGCGCCGGCCGATTTAATTGATTTGGATGATTTAACGGCCTCGGGCTGTATGGCCGAACAGCGGCAACCGGCTATGATCGCCCAAACCATCAAAACTCAATTTAATTCTGAATACATCTGGATTAACGATTACTTCATCTACCAGGATTTTAAAAAATTCCTGGAAGCGAGTCCGGAATTCTTTGAAAAAAAAATTGAAACTGATGACAGCAGTGTGTTCAAAATAAAATAACACGAATATATCTCTAATAAATCGCTAATCTGCATCTCTAATATCACACGAATTCGCTAATAGTTTTTTATTCGCGATTATTCGTGAATTCGTGACATATTCGTGAGATTATTCGTGATTTATTAGTGATATATTCGGATTAAAGATATTCGTCAATGTCGCGCCGTCTGCGGCGGGGTTTTCTGATAAAGGCCATGGCAATGATGGGCAGAATTATCCAAACAAACCTGGCCGTTTCCGTGGCAAACAGCCGGTAGGTAAAATCCGAAAGTTCGTTAACAAACGATTCCGGCAGAAACGACAGGGTGATGCTGATAATCAGCCCTACGTGGAGAATGCTGAAAACAATGGTCTGCCACCAGCTGCGGGAAGCATTGCGGGAAGCAAAGGTGTTTAAAAGGGCCGACTGGGCCAGAATAAAAAATAACAGCAGAAACACCGCTATAAACGAAACTACCCTAAATAAAAAGAAACCCTCCAAAGAGGTTCCTTCAATCAATTTCTCGGCAAAAGGCGCGTAATCCACCACGGCCAGCGCCATATAAATAGAAACTAGGATAATTACGATTCTGTCCCTGCCCAGCGACAGGCCGTAAATTAACGAAGCTATTAAAAAAAACAGAATAATGAATAAATCCCAGCTGGGCGCGGACCAGTCTAAATGGCTGAAAAAATCCCCGGCCTGGCCGGCGGTATCCTGCGCCGAAATAAACAGCTCTCTGCTGTTTGAAGTGATTAATTCTTCTGTCGAAGTTATCAACATAATCAAAAATAGTGGTATATTGTAGCGCGCCGAGGCGCATACCTACCCCTACACTTTTATTATAACAAGAAAAGAACCAAATCAAAAGAACCGAAGAACCAAACAAATCAAAAGAACCGAAATAATAAACTTTTTATTTTTTATTTTGAAAATTGTTTGGATCTTTTAATTTTGGTCCTTGGAATTTTTTAGAGTCCTTCATCAGCTAACTCTTCCAATAATTTTTTCTGCTTTTGGGAAAGATTACCGGGAACCTGAATTTTGACTTCCACAATCATATCTCCCCTGCCCCGGCCCCGGAGTTTATGAGAGCCCTTGTTTTTTAAAATAAACTGCCTGCCCGACTGGGTGCCGGACGGAATTTTTAAATTCACCTCGCCGTCTAAAGTTTTAACTCTGACTTTAGCGCCCAGCGCGGCCTGGCTAAAACTGATGTTTTTAGCGGTGAAAATATTATCGCCCTCTCTGGAAAACTGATGATGAGGCGGAACCGTAATATGAATATATAAATCGCCCGCCGGCAAACCGCTGACCCCGGCCTCGCCTTTGCCCGAGAGCTTGATGGTTTCATTGTTGCTGATGCCGGCCGGAATTTTAACCTTGATTCTTTCTTGGCCCTGGGTTACGCCGGAACCATGACATTGAGTACATTTTTTTTCGGAAACCTTGCCTTCACCGCCGCAATTTTGACAAACTGAATTAGAGCGAAAGGCGCCAAAAAATGTTTGCTGGGTAGTGGTCACCTGGCCGCTGCCACCGCAGGTTTTGCAGTTGATGATTTTGGTATTGGGCTCGGCTCCGTTGCCGCGGCACTTATCGCAGACTATCTGCTTGGAAATATCTAAAACTTTTTCTATGCCAAAAACCGCCTCTTCAAAGCCAATGGTTAAACTGGCTTCCATGTCCACGCCCCTTGAGGATCTTCCGGATGTTCTTGACCCGCCGAAAAAGTCGCCGAAGATATCGCCTAAATCATCAAAATTAATATTAAAGCCGGAAGTTCTATAACCAGAAGAAGGACCGCCCTGCCTGAACATATCGGCCCAGTCAAAGCCCGCATCATAAGCGGCCTGTCCGCCCATGCCTTCAAAAGTGGTGCCAAACTGGTCGTACTGCCGGCGTTTTTCCGGCTTGCCCAAAACCTGATAAGCTTCGTTGACTTCCTTAAACTTGTCGGCATTGCCATTGCCTTTGTCCGGATGATGTTCGTGGGCTTTCTTGCGAAAAGCTTTCTTAATTTCTTCCTGACTGGCTTCTTTGTTAATACCAAGTGTGTTGTAATAGTCTTTACTCATGTTTATTTGCTTACTTTTTTGTCATTCTTAAAAGTCTCGAGCGAAGCCGAGAGGCGTTTTTATCTACGCCCAGTGTTTTGTAGCAGTCTTTGCCCATAAATATTCTTTACTGTTTTATTGCTTCTATCATAATACTCTCTAAAGGAATGGCTTGATACTGCTCTTTGCTGATATCCTTATTTTCGGAAAGAA
The DNA here is from genome assembly GCA_018818425.1 of Patescibacteria group bacterium. Lineage (GTDB taxonomy): Bacteria > Patescibacteriota > Patescibacteriia > UBA1558 > UBA10009 > JAHISB01. Next base: position 26,680 of record JAHISB010000002.1, on the reverse strand, counting down.
TATTAATTTTAAATCCAGCTTGGGATAATTTATTTATATAATCTTCTTTAAGCAGAGCGCCGGCTACGCAACCTGAAATCAGCTCTTTGTCTTTACTTTGTATTTCTGATAATTCTTTTAACAGTACAATGTCAGATACATACATTCTGCCGCCGGGTTTTAAAATTCTGTTAGATTCTATAAAAACTTTTAACTTATCCGGCGCCAAATTAATTACGCAATTACTAATAATGACATCGGCAGATTCATTGTTAAGCGGTAAATCTTCTATATCCGACAGCATAAATTCAATATTAAATAGACCTAAATTTTTTACGTTAGCTTCTGCCTTGGCTATCATTTCTTCGGTCATGTCTATGCCAATAACTTTGCCGGCTGAGCCAACTTTCTTACTGGCTAAAATACAGTCAATGCCAGCGCCACTGCCTAAATCTACTACTACATCGCCTTCTTTTATTTTACTTAAAGCAATGGGATTGCCACAACCTAAGCCCATATTGGCTTGGCCAACGGTTTGTAGTTCTTCATTAGAGTAACCAATGTTTTTAGATACACTCTGATTCTGGCAACTGCAACCACAACCGCCGCTACTTCTGGCAATTTTCTGATATTTTTCTTTAACGATTTTTTTTATATCAGATGGTTTCATATTATTCTAAAGCGAAAGGATAAACCCCGCTATTCGCGAACGGCGGGATAAACCCGCCGGCCTATCCGATTATATATTACTTACTTGGTTCTTCTGGTTTCTGATCGTCTTTGACGTCTTCAAATTCTGCCTCAACCGGTCCATCAGACTTCTTTTCTTCGGATGGCTGACCATAGGTTGATGGCTGGGGTTCTTGATTGCCAGTTGGGGGTGTCTGTCCAGCTTGTTGAGATTGATACATGGCCTGCCCAATCTTCTGCACTGTTTGATTCATATCTTCCAACGCTTTATTGATGACTGCGGCATCGTTGCCGTCTTTGACTTTTTTCAAAGCTTCCATTTTTTCAGTTACTTCTTTTTTAACATCTGCCGGGACTTTGTCGCCTGATTCTTTAAGGATTTTTTCGGTCTGGAAGATGGCGGAATCGGCATTATTTTTGGCATCAACCAGTTCCCTTTTCTTTTTATCCTCTTCGGCATTAAGCTCGGCTTCTTTTTTCATTTTTTCCACTTCATCTTTGGAAAGCCCGGATGAGGCGGTAATGGTAATTGATTGCTCCTTGCCGGTGGCTTTATCTGCCGCTTTGACGTTGACAATGCCGTTAGCGTCTATATCAAAAGTAACTTCCACTTGAGGAACCCCGCGAGGAGCGGGAAGAATGCCCGAAAGGATAAACCGGCCCAAAGTTTTATTGTCTTCGGCCATTTCCCTTTCGCCCTGCAAAACATGAATTTCTACCGAGGTCTGGCTGTCGGCGGCCGTGGAAAATATCTGGGATTTGGAAGTGGGAATGGTGGTATTTTTTTCAATTAAAGGAGTTCTGACTCCGCCTAAAGTTTCTATGCCCAAGGTCAACGGGGTAACATCTAAAAGCAGCACATCTTTAACATCGCCCTGCAAAACGCCGGCCTGCACAGCCGCGCCCAAAGCCACCACTTCATCCGGATTAACGCTGATATTCGGCTTTTTGCCAAAGAATTCCTCAACTTTCTTTTGCACCATGGGCATTCTGGTCATGCCGCCCACTAAAACTACTTCGTCAATTTCTTCTTTTTTAAAGCCGGAATCTTTGATAGCTAAATCGACTGACTCAAAGGTTTTATCAACTAAATTGCCGACCAGCTCTTCAAGCTTGGCTCTGGTTAATTTTAAAACCAAATGTTTTGGACCGTTGGCATCGGTGGTGATAAAGGGCTGGTTGATTTCGGTTTCCGTAGAGGTAGAAAGTTCAACCTTGGCTTTTTCGGCAGCTTCTTTAACTCTCTGCATGGCCATGGCATCACCGGTCAGATTAATGCCCTGGTCTTTATTAAATTCATCAATGATCCAGTTGATAATTTTCTGATCAAAATCATCACCGCCTAAGTGAGTGTCGCCGTTGGTGGATTTAACTTCCACGGTATCTTCGGAAACATCCAAAACAGAAATATCGAAAGTGCCGCCGCCTAAATCGTAAACGGCGATCTGTTGATTCTTTTTTTTGTCAAAACCGTAGGCCAAAGCCGCGGCCGTGGGCTCGTTGATAATGCGCCTGACTTTAAAGCCGGCAATTTCTCCAGCGTCTTTGGTGGCCTGCCTTTGCGAATCGTCAAAGTAAGCAGGCACGGTTATAACCGCTTCCTCTATTTTTTCGCCCAGCTTGGCTTCGGCGTCTGCTTTAAGCTTTTGCAGAATCATGGCCGAAATTTCCTGGGGCGTATATTCCTTATCGCTCATAATGACTTTTACGCCTTCGGTCCCTCCTGAGCCTGCCGAAGGGCCCGCCTTAATAATTTTATAAGGCATGGTTTTAATATCGCGCTGGACTTCCTCGTCTTCAAACTTTCTGCCGATTAAGCGCTTAATGGAAAATAAAGTGTTCTCCGGATTGGTTACGGCCTGGCGTTTAGCTAACTGGCCGACCAAACGATCGCCGTTTTTAGAAATAGCCGTCATCGAAGGGGTGGTTCTGTTGCCTTCTTTATTTTCTAAAATTTTCGGCTGTCCGCCTTCCATAATGGCCATGGCGGAATTTGTGGTACCGAGGTCGATACCTAGTATTTTTGACATAATATTTATCTTTAAATTAATAATAAAATGTTAATAATTATATCCGTGAGTCATCAGTGATTCATCCGTGAACTATCTGTGATTATTGTTTCATCTTCTCCAAAAACCCCTCGCTTTGCCAAAGCTCCTGATAAACTTGTAAAACTTCGTTGCTGTTTAAAACCTCGGCTTCGGAGAATTTTCCCACTTCATCGCTGGAAAGGTCGGTAAGTATGGCATTGCCCACCATGCCGTGTGGCAGAGTCATAACCCTGACGATAATGCTGGAATGGCAATGGCCGCAAGTCAAATAAGCCAAAAAGCTGACATCGGCTTCTTCAAGAATCTGAATTTTGCCCTCCAGATAATCGTGATTGCAGACCGGGCATTTTTGGATTAGCTTTAAACTGAATTGTCCTTTGTTGTCCATATTTTAGGTTGTAGTGCGTAGGGAGTAGATTGTAGTAAACTAGGTTGTAGTACTATTGCCTAGCTTTTTTATAAATACATTCAATATTTTCATTATTTCCCCTAGTAAACCATCGACTTTTGAATAGTTAAAATTATTGCAAAATTCCAGCCTTTTAGAGATTTCTATTTGGGTTTCTAATTCCGCGCCAGAGCCAAATGCTATTATCAGAAAGTAACGGTAATCCTTTCTAGCGCCTCTTCTGAACCCTTCGGCAATATTAGAAGGAATTGAAACTGCCGCTCTTCTCATTTGGGATATTAGCCCAAATTTCTCTGTTTCCGGAAATTGCTTAGTCAATTCGTAAATGACTTTAACTAGGTCCATCGACTTCTGCCATACAATAAGATCCCTATAAGATTGTATAAAATCGCTTTTCATATATTTAATTGTTAATAATTGAAATCCTTCTACCCCTACACCCTACTCACTACTCACTAGTTTAGAAACAACGACCTTGGCCGGCTGAATTACCTGTTCTTTAAGCATATAGCCCGGCTGAACTTCTTTAATAATTATATCATCTTCTTGGTCCGATTCTTCATGACTTACCGCTTCGTGAAATTCCGGATTGAACTTTTCGCCGATAGTTTTAATTTCAACAATATCTAATTTTTTAAAAAAATCTTCAAATTCCCTTTTTATATGCATTATGCCCTGAACCCATTCAGCTTTTTTATCATCCTCGGGCACATGCTCCAATGCTAATTTAAAATGACTGTGGACCGGCAGGATTTCTAAAATCATTCCGGCAGTGGCAAATTCAACTAGGCCAGTTACTCTTTTTTCTGATTCTTTTTTAAAATTTTCATAATCTGCTTTAGCCCGCTTCCAGCCGTTTAAGTATTCATCGCACTTTGCCTGAAGCTCTTCCAGTTTATTTTGATGATCTTTTTTGACTTTTAAATCTGTTTTCTGTTTATCCATATTGAATTTCACGAATTATCACTTTATCACTGACGACACAAACATTCGCTGACCTCCGCGAACCGCGAACCTACTTTAATTAGTCAGCGGTTCGTGATAGGTTCGTGTTAGTTCGCGTCGTTAGTGATCATTAAAAATTTTGAATAATGAAATTTACCAAGCCCAAATTCTTCTCATAATCCATCCTCATCGGTCCTAAGATGCCCAAAATGCCTTTTTTACGCTTGCCCCATGGAATCAGGAGAACGCTGCAATTATTGTCGAAAGGATTATCTTCGCCGATTCTGACTTCTAATTCTTGAATTTGGTCGAATATATCGGACATAACGCTGTCTAAATGGTCGATAATTAAACTCATGGTCTGGATTTTTTCGGGATCTTGAAATTCCGGCTGGCAAAATAAATTTGAGATACCGGTATAGTATACCTCATTTTCCGAAAAGCCAATCACCACTGTGTTGTGGGAAAGTTCAACTATCTTTTTCGCCAGTTCTTTAATTAAAATTTCGTTCTTGTCTGCCTGATGCTTTTTTAATATCCTATATAAATAGTTTTGCTCAATTTGCGAAAGCTTGCCGCCCTCAATCTGCTCTAAATAATACTGATAGCCCTTGGCCGTAGGAATTCTGCCGGCCGAAGTATACGGATGCATTATATAGCCGTCTTTTTCCAGCTCGGCCATTTCGTTGCGGATGGTAGCGGAAGATACATCAAAACTGCTCTTATCGGCCAAGAGTTTGGAGCCAACAGGCGTGGCAGATTTAATATATTGCTTGATAATTTGGCTAAGCAAAGCCATTTTTCGCTCATTCATATATCAATGAGTTGTGATGATTTTTGGGTTGGCACTCTACCGTTGAGAGTGCTAATTCAGTATAACATATTTTAAAAAGGCGTCAAGAGATTTAACACAAAAAAAATAAATTATCATTAGTATTCACTTACCGCTCATGCCTTAAAGCCATAATTGGGTCCATTTTGGCGGCCCGGCGAGCAGGCACAATGCCGAAAATCAGGCCGATGATTATGGAGGCGCCGGCGCTGATAATTATGGCCGTTGGTTTAACTATAAACGGCCAGTCCAGACCCTGGCTTTGGGCGCCGATGGAGGTTAATAACGAAATCAATAAGCCAAAAATAATTCCTATGATTCCGCCGATAAAAGTTAAAGTAATGGCTTCCCATAAAAACTGGGAAAGAATCTTTTTTTCGCTGGCGCCGACGGCTTTTCTTAAGCCGATTTCTGATGTTCTTTCAGTCACCGAAACAAACATAATATTCATAATGCCCACCCCCCCCACAATTAAAGATACGGCCACAATGGCCATCAGCAAAAGGGTGACGGCTCCTAAAATGCTGCCATAAATTTCTATGGCTTCTTCCATGGTAATAACGGCAAAATCATCCTTGACCGGGTCGGTGATGCCGTGGCGGTCGCGCATCAACAAAGTGAGGTCTTGGGCCGTGGCATCGGCTAAATCCATATTAATAATTTTGCCCATTATAAACATTACATGGTCAACGCCCATAACTAATTTCTGCAAGGTCCTGATTGGCATATAAATCCATTCATCCATATTCATGTACATAATATCGCCCCGCTCCTCCATCACGCCGATGACTTTATAACTATTTTTGTCGATTTTAATATTTTTACCAATTGCTTCCTGGTCGCCAAAAAATTTCTTTTTAATTTCACTGCCGATAACCGCCACTCTGGCCAAGCTTTTGTTCTCGTCTTCGGTAAAAAACCTGCCTTCTTCCACTTCCGAAGCATCCATATCAATATAAGAAGGAGATACGCCCCATAGCTGCAGCATTTTAGCTTGATCGGCATAAGTTACCATGGCCTGCCCGATATTACCCGAATAAACATTGCTGATATTAGGGTGTTCCAAAATGGCCTGAGCATCGGCCTCCTTGAGAGTGGTGATGCTTACGCCCATAACCATGCTGGTTGCGTTTTCTATTGAAGTCTGCGAAGCGCTGGGAGTTTTTATTTCAACTTCAACCATATCAGAGCCCCAGCTTTCTATTTGTCCCAACAATAAACTTTTTACTCCCTCGCCGGCCGAAAAAACCATAATCACCGAGGTAATGCCGATGACAATGCCCAGAATCGTCAAAAAACTCCTTAATTTATGGGTGGTTAAAGCTATGTAAGCTATTTTGATTGATGTTATGAAATACATTTTATTAAATCCTAGGTCGCTGAGATACGCTGACAGTTCACTGATTCGGGCTGATGTTACACTGATATCTGTGAGTCCTCGGTGAGTTATCCGTGAACTGTCAGTGTTTTCAGTGGATATCTCTGTTATTTCGATTTTCGCATTTTTTACTATTCGTATCTTAAAGCGGTGATAGGATCCAGCTTAGCCGCTTTCCTGGCCGGAAAATAACCGAAGATTAAGCCAATGGCCGCGGCCACAGAAACGGCAATAATTATGGAAAAAGGCGTGATAATAAAAGCCCAGTTATAGCCCAAATAGTTTGCCCCCAAAGCCACGGAACCCGAAACCAAAGCTCCGCCAATAATGCCGATAATGCCGCCAAGCAAAGTTACAATAATTGCTTCGATTAAAAATTGGCTTAACAAATTGTTCTTTTTAGCGCCTACGGCTTTACGCAGGCCTATTTCCTGATATCTTTCGCTGACCGTCACGTACATTATATTCATAATGCCGATTCCGCCCACAATTAAAGAAATAGCCGCCATAGCCGCTAAAAAATAGTTGAGAGCGTTAGTTATGGTGGTCAGCATTGCCAGGGCTTCGGCCTGATTCCTGACATCAAAATCATCTTCTGAAGAATTTCTGATGCCGTGCCTGTCTCTGATAATCTGCTTGACTGCCGGTATAATGGCGTCAATGTTTTCGTTATCTTTAACTTTGGCCCTGATGACGCTGACATGGTTTATGCCTAACAGAAGCTTTTGAGCTGTTTTTAAGGGAATAAAAATCTGGTCATCCACGCTTTCAAAGCCCACGCTGCCCCTTTCTTTCATAACCCCAATCACCTCGAATGATTCCCTGCGGATCTTTACTTTCTGGCCAATGGGATCTGCCTGGCCGAATAATTCCTGGGCCAGCTGATAACCCAGCGCCGCCACCCGGATAACGCTTTTTTCTTCCTGTTCGCTGAAAAAATGCCCCAGTTCCACTTCGGTATCTTCGACCTCTATATAGCTGGCCGTAGTGCCCACAAAGGTAGTGTCCTTTTTTTGGTTCTGCCAGGAAACTGTTTCTATGCCCCTGACAAAAGAAGCGGCGGCTGAAATTTCAGGAACTTCCCGCGCCACAGCCAGGCCGTCTTCGTATTTTAAGGTTGTCACCGTAATGCCAAAAGCCGTGGCCGGCGGGCCTTCTTCGCTGGGGGCGCCCGGCATAATGCCGATTAAATTAGTCCCGACTTTTTGCACCTGGTCTAAAATTAAGCTTTGGGCGCCGGCGCCCACCGACATAATCACAATGACCGCTCCAATGCCAATAATAATCCCTAACATTGTTAGGGCGCTTCTGGTTTTATTAGTCTTTAAGCCGATTAAAGACAGGTTGATGATGCCTTTAAAATTCATACATAAAAACGTTCTTATTTTATAAGAACGCCGTTTTCACTTGTGCTGCGGTTATTGACTTTATAATCATCGATGATTTTGCCGTCCCTGATATTTAGTATTCTCTTGGCATGGTTGGCTGTATCTTGTTCGTGGGTGACTAAGATTATTGTTTTGCCTTCTTGGTTGAGCTTTTCTAAAATTTTCATTACCTGGGCGCCTGATTTTGAATCTAAATTACCGGTTGGCTCATCGGCAAATATTATTTCCGGATTATTGACCAAAGCCCTGGCAATGGCCGCTCTTTGTTTTTCGCCGCCCGAAAGCTGGTTAGAAAAATACTTCAAGCGATGTTCTAAGCCGACTGCTTTTAAAGCTTGTTTGGCTTTGGCTTCGCTCTCTTTGCTGCCGCTATATACTAATGGGAGTTTGACGTTTTCTAAAATTGTTGTTTTTTGAAGAAGATAATAAGTCTGAAAAACAAAACCAATCTCTTTGTTTCTGATGTCGGCTAATTTATCGTCATTAAATTCTGAAGTCTCCTGGTCTTTAAAAAAATACTGGCCGGTTGACGGCCGGTCTAAAAAGCCCAGAATATGCATTAAAGTTGACTTGCCAGAACCGGAGGGGCCCATAATAGCCACAAACTCCCCCCGATCGATTACTAAATTAATATCAAACAAAACTTTGGTTATTACCTCGTCGGCCACAAACTCTTTATATAATTTTTGAATTTTGATTAAATTCTTACTTGCCATTTTTAATATAAGTAATAATTTCCTCGCTTTCGCTAAGGCCCGTCAAAATTTCTATCAAACCGCCGTCGCCCTTGAGGCCGGTGGTAACTTTTTTTTCTTCAACCAGGCCGTTGTTAAGTACTCTGACTATGCTCTCGCCATTAGGGCTAATCACTGCTCGTTGAGGAATAAATAACACATCTTGGCGGACGTTGGTGTTAATCGTCACATTAGCCGTCATGCCCGATTTTATCTGCTCGTCTTTTTCGTTGAAAACGAGTTTGACTTTATAATAAACCACATCGTTAATAACTGTTTCGGCCGGGTCAATAAAGATTATCTGGCTGGAAAAAGGCCGCTCCTCGCCAAAGGCATCTAAAGTTATCTGCGCTTCGTCGCCCACTTTAACTTTGGCAATGTCCGATTCCGGTATATCCACCTCAATCTCTAAATTACTTAAATTAATTAAAGAAACTACCGGCTCTGTGGATTTTACCTGTTCGCCCAGTTCATAATTGACCTGGGTGATTACTCCGCTGACAGGAGCAAATAAGCTGTATTCACTCAAATCTGCCAAAGCAGACTGCACTTTGGCCTCGGCCATGGCTACTCTGGCCTGATGCAGGTTAATGTCAAAACCCTTGGGTTCAGCCAAAACCAAATTAAGTTCGGCTTCGGCCACCTCCAAAGCGGACTGGGCTTTGGCAATATTCAATTCCGCTTCTTTGATGTCGTTATCGTACTCTACCGATGTAATCTGCAAATTGGCTTTAGCGGTCTGCAGATTAGCGATGGCAGAAGAAATATTTGTCTGATCGGTAGTAATAGTCGATTTATAAGTATCCAGAGTGGCCTGCGTTAAATCAAGCAACGGATTAGCGGCCACAGCCAAATTATAAGTACTGTTTAATGTTGAATCGACCTGCTCCACTGCCGCTTTGAGTTGATCTAAAAAACTTATCAATTCGCTGACTAAACTGGCAGTTGAATACTGATCCGCTGCTGTGGCCAATGCTTTTATAACCGGATCGGCATCATTGTAACTATTCCAAGCTAAATTATAACTGGTAGGCGTATAATTTCTTAAATAGCTTTCATAAGTGCCGTTAACTATGTTATTGATATCTTCTAAAGATTCAGCAGATAAAAATAAGCTGTCCGCAATTTCATTCAGAGCCTGCTCTTTATAAGAAAGCAGATTTTGTTCTTTTTCTGAAACTAAATTATCTAAAGCCGCTTCCTTAACGCTTAAATCGGCCTGAGCTTGGTTGACTTTGGCTTGAGACACGGCCAGATCTTCGTCGCTGCTGCCGGCAATAATTTTATCTAAATCGGCTTGAGCTTCGGCCTGCTGGGCCTGGGCGTTCGCCACCTGGCTTTGCGCCTGTTGGGATGCCAATCTGGCTAACAATTGGCCGCTTTTTACCTGATCGCCGACTTTAACTGTCAGCGCTGCCAGCTGGCCGGCAATCTTAAAGTTTAAATCTGTCGCCGAAGCGGCCTCCACCTGGCCGGTGGCCGAAACACTCTGAACCAGATCGCCGCGCTTGACCAGGTCGGTAATATATTCTATTTGATCCCCCCGCTGTTTTTGGTTGTAAATTATGCCGCCAATAACAATAATGACGATGATAAAAAACCACCATAGCTTGCTTTTTAAAACTTTTTTAATAATTTCCATATTTTAGAACAATTTAAGGTAAAAAAATCTCCTCTTGCGAAATAAGGAGAATTTCAATATTGCTATATTCATAATAATATCACCATATTAATAATCTGTCAAGAAAACTGCCGCAAGGTATAAACTATGCCGCCGATAAAAATTAAAGACAAAATGCCAATTATAAAACCGGGGACGGGTATTTTATATTCAGGTTCCCGTTCAGTTTTCTTTAATGATTTAAGTTTAAGATAAATCGCTAAAATAAGCAGGCCTTCTATGCCCCCGCCAATGGCTCCGACCGTGCCTAAAACTTTTACAAAACTGTTGAGGCCTAAAATAAAAATAATTAAAGGCGGCAAGCAGGCCAGCAGCCAAGAGAACTTATAACTTAAATTTAAATCAAAACGATAAGTGTCTTTTAAAGCCAGTCCCAGAGTTAAAAAACTGGTGCCCATAGTAAAGAAAGCGAAAAGGTTGCCAAAAATAATCATGGACTTGCCTGCCAAATTACCCAAACCAATGGTAGCTACTTCGGTAGTTGTTAAACCGGTAACTCCTACAACCACTAAAGTAAACAGCAGATAAACAATAAAAGGAATGGCCACACCGATAAGAATGGCCCGCTTAACTAATTTTTCCCTGCCCTGTAAAACAAATCTTAGCTGGGGAACAGCTGAACTGCCGCCGATGGCAAAAAGGATTACGCCATAGGGAATAAACAGCTTGGCTAAATTAAATTCGGCTAAATTTTCAAAATTAATCACATCAAAGCTCCACAAGCTAATTACTAAAACAATCAATAAAATTATCAAGGTCATGAAAAATTCAAATTTTTTAATTATTGCTAAGCCCAGATAAATTAATAAAGAGCCAAAAACAAAAAATAATAAGCTGTAAAGCAAGGGATTGCCGCCGGTTAAAGCGGCTAAAACTTCGCCTTCGCCAATCAGGTAAGCCAGCAAAGCTCCGTAAAAGCCAAAAACCGTGGCTCCGAACATTAAATATTTACCGGCTTTCCCCAAATATTTATTAGCATAACCGGTTAATTGATATCTATTTTTAGTGCTTAAAACAATTTCGCCTATAAAAAGATTGATTAAAATAACGGCCGCGGCCAAAACCGCCAAAACCGCCACGCCGGTTAAAAAACCGGCTTGAGCCACAACGTAAGGAATGCCTAAAATACCGGCGCCAATAATAGTGCCGACTAAAATAGCAATGGCTTCTAAAAAAGGAAGTTTTTTATCCATTATTGTTTAGTTTTAGGAAAAATTTGGTTTTGATTAAAATCAGCGTCAGCCGGCGGCATGGCTGGACCGGCCTCGATAATCTTACCGCCCTGCATAGTGGGGATAACTGTAATTTGCAAATTAACCGATTTATTTAAAGCTTGAGAAATATGATCGGCTAAATAATCTAATTCCCAGCTGGTTAAATTTCTCTCGGCTCTTAAAGTCGCGGTGATAAATAAAACATCGTCTTTTTCTTTAAGCTCCAGTTCGGCTATCTTGCCCTCTTTTAAATTAGCCAGCAAAGTTTTCTGGGTTATGTAATACTGCTTATTTTGAGAAATAATATCTTTGGTAATAACTAACAGCGGTATTAAAATTACCATTAAAAAAACCAGCAGCCAAATAATATTGCTGATTCTTCTTTTTCTACCCTCCTTGGTGAAAATAGGCTTGAACTTTGCCAGCAAAAAATAAATGGTGGAGGATAAAATTATGGCAATTAAATTGGAAGTAAACAGTAAAAACGCTCCGCCGGCTTGGGCTAAATTTTGATGAGCTATCGAAAGGCCGGCCACGCACAAAGGCGGCACAATCGCCGCGGCAATCACCACACCCGCAATAAAACTGCCCAGGCCCGGGTGCCCGATAACAAAAGCGGCCACAAAACCGGCGCAAAACGCCACCATTAATTCTACAATGGTGGGCTGGGTTCTGGAAAGAACCTCCCGACCGAATTCATTAAAAGGCGAAACCCAGCCAATCAAAAAAGAAGTTATGATAATTACAACGCTTATCTTTACTATGGTAAAAAGGGAACTTTCAAGTGATCTGATGCTCCCTCTGGTAATAGCCAAACCCAAAGCCAGCATCGGCCAGACTAGAGGCGCCAACAGCATCCCGCCGATGACCATGGCCGTATTATCAATAATCAGGCCAAAGGTAATAATTACGCCGGACAGCACCGAAAGAACGTAAAAATCCAAATCGCCTTTGGCTTCTTCGGCGATCTGATTCTTTACTTTTTGATGACGTTCCGGCGAAAGACTAAAAATATTTATAATTTTTTTATAGCTGACTGTCATATGATAATGATAATTATAACATCTTTTGCCTTAATTTGACCATTAAGCTTAAGGCAAGCTCAACTTAATCGCTCGGGCTTAGCCCGGCCAAATCTCTTTGGCCAGCTGCCAAATACTGCTATCGCCCTGTTCTTTGAGCCAGTACCACTATTCGACTCCGCCTCGCTATCGCTCGGCTCCGCTCACCTTTCGGCCACTAGCTCAAGGCCGAGTGGTAGTCTTCGTTTCTTCGCTGCGCTTCAGAAACTCCGACCACTCATAGTAGGAGTCGAATATCTTGAGCGAGGAGCAAAGCGACGAGTCGAAAGACAAAACGTTTTATCGCCAAATCTCTTTAGCCAACTGCCAGATGCTGCCATCACCTTGCTCCCTAAGCCAATACCACCATTCCGCTCCCCACAAATAATTCGGCGATAAGCCGGTTCTTTTGGCATAATTAAGATTTTTTTGAAACTGCTGGACATTCATTGAATGATATTGTTCGCTTAAAGGCGTTAGCAGGGCAGGCATGCCCAGCCACGGCTCCATTTGCATTTCGCTGACAAAAACACCTTTAGCTGAAGTCAGCAATCTGACTATTTGGGCTTTTAAATAATAGTGCGAGGGGGGCAGAGGATAATAAAAATAACCCCAGCGCTTATTCCAGGTAATCCGATAAACGCTGCTGCCAACATAATCCGCCAGTTTAGCGGCTCTAAGCCAGGTAGAAAGTTCGCCGCTTTCGGTTATAATAACGGGCCGATTATCCAATGAACGGACTAGCTGAACCTCCTGTTTAAAGAAATCTTTATCCGGCTTGGGGCATTCGCCAAAAACTTTTAAAAATGGTTCGTTTTCTATTTGCCAGGCCTTGATAACAGAATTATTTTGATAGCGTTTTACTGTTTTTTCTAAAAGCTCTAAAATTTTCTGCTGGCGCTGTTCCCGGCTAAGCTGAAAGGTCCAGCCGGGCCAATGGCATTCTGGCCAGCGCGGCAGACGGTGGCCGATAGACAAAATAACTTCGCCCTGGCGCTGACTAATCTCCTGGAGCTGCCAATCGAGCTGGCTGAAATTATAACTGTCTTGCAATTGTTCAATTTCGTCCCAGTAGGCCATTAAACGAAACTTTTTAACTTTTAAATCATCTAAAATAGCTATTAAAACCTGGCGAGAATCTAAAGATAATTCTTGAGCATATTTATTGCTGAAGGTTACGCCAAACTCTACTTCTTTATCTTGAGAAAAATCGACAGTATAAAGCCAATAAACTAGGTAGATTAAAAAAAGTAAAATAATAATGCCTAACCATTTTTTGAATCTTTTTTTCATAGAAGATGTTAAAGAGGTTCGCGATTATTCGCAATAAATTTGTGAGTATTCAACTAATTAAACCAGCAATAAAATTACTCCAATAGCTAAAATTAAACAATATAATAACTTTTTTTTAATTACGGCAGGGCCAATAGCTTCTTGTAAAATCTGGGGAAATTTTTTGGAAAGAAGAATAGTAAGCAGGAGCAAGAAAAAATATTGCAAACCCTGGAGGGCTGTGACAATGGTAACGCTGCCGAGTTTGATAGCATACTGAAACAAAATAACGGCCGCGCCCCCGCTGACCTGGCCAATAACCAAAGCTGGCCAAGGATTCTTTTTTTTAGCTGGAGTCTGACGCTGTTTTTTCCTTTTAAAAGATATTTTAGACCAGCCGCCTATCAAAGTAGTAAAAACTAAGGCAGTCAGTAAAGTCAGCCATCTAATCCAAATAAAGGACGTTAAAAACGGCAGCTGATCATAGGCCATTTTACTAAAAGTATTCGATATTCCGAACATAATGGCAGCTAAAATTATCAAAACTAAAGCTGATTTATGGAGTTGAGCTTTCTTTAACCCAACTTGCGAAAGTAAATAGCCGCCGCTAATCACTACGGCTGCCCCTAATAATTTTCTGGCGCTGATTAGCTCGACAGCTAAAACCATAGTTAAAAAATATATAACTACCGGCGCCAGACTGTTGATCATCGGGTTGACTCTAGAAACTTCGTTTTTGACTACTGCCAAATACATAAAATAAACAGCAAAATAAAAACCAGCGCCGCCTATGAATAAAGCCAAAAAATGCTGGGCTGGAAAATAAAATCCTTTCTCAAAAATCACCAAAACTACTGAAGCTAAAGCGCCCAGTAAAGAGATGACGAAAGCGTAACTGATAGGGATTAATGGAGATTTAGAAAGTAAAAACTTATCCACTACAGCAGTTACAGCAAATAAAAAAACTGAAATAATGGCGATTATAAACCACATAATCTTATATCTTGTAACTTTACTATTAATCTAAACACGATATCAGCCAGAGGCTGACCAGCATTTGGCTGGCACGACTAATACGGCGAAATCGTCTTGACTCCCCGGGTTTTAATGGTCCGTTTAGTCAAAATTTTTTCGATGTTAAACGTTCCCAGCTTTGGGGCTTCCAAAAAACCTTGGGCCGCAGCTTCGGCTAGGCGGCCGGAATTTATCCAATCAAAAAGCCACTCATCTACATATTTTAGGTCTTCCTGGTCTAAGCCGGCGCCCAAATTAATTAAATATTTACGATTAAAATCTTCTTGAGAGCCAATCGGCGGCGACATCACAATAGGCAGGCCTAAACCGCTGTAAAAAGAAAGTTCCGACGGCTTGGTCCATAAAATATCCGTTGTCCTTAGCCACTCATTAAACTTTTGAAAATATTCCATTTTACTTTGAGTGAATAAAATCCTGATTTCTTTATTTAAATGGCTTTGGAGCTTTAATTTTTGAATCTGCTCTTTAAAATATTTATTAACATCGCGATGAACGCCGGCAATGAGATTGATTCTTATTTGTTTTTTAATAATCACCTGACTTAAACCTTTAATAATCTGGGCGCCAATTTCTCTTTGAGCGCCGGCGCCGCCTACCGCAAAAGTTATGGTTAAAGGATGATTAGCTTTTTTAGGAAAGTTTTTAATAGACAAATTCTTGCAAAGGGTATCTTTATACTTAGACAAATATAAACGTTGGGGGTCTAAATTAACCAACCTGTTTTTTAAATCCTGTTTAAGAACGGGCAGCCGTTCCGAGCCAATATTTTCTTTGGGCAGAGGAAAGCCGGTTAAAAATATTCTGTCTTCGGCCACGCCGTAAAGTTTTAGTCTTTCCACCACTCGCTGGCAGGGGGCAAAATATTTAATTTTGCTGTTTTTAGGCAGGGCCGAAACCCAGGCCCGGCTGATATCGGCATCGCAAATAATGCAATAAATTTCGCCGGGATAATTAAAAATTTCTGCCATAAAGGCAGTTAAAAAAAATGAAGTCAGCAATGGATATTGAGGCCTCTTTTTTAATAAATTAATTAAATGCTCGCCTAAGCTTTTTTCTTTAATTAATCTAAATGAAGAAATTACCTGGATGCTTTTGCCCGAAAGATCTCTTTTGGGATAAAATTCAGGGATCCTCTGAAAAAGATCAAAAACTTCAAAAGCTAAATTGCCGACCAGCGGAACTTTTTTAAACCGGCAGACCGCTTCGTAAAATTTCCGCTGTTCGTGCCAAACTTTCCTGTCTTTAGACGGAATACCCTGATAGTTATTGGCGCTGATTAATCCCCGGTAAGCTAAGTGCTTTAAAGGATAAGTAGCCCGCTGATGACCATAACCCATATCCACAGTCACCAGCCAAATTTTTTTGTTCTTGGATTGACTAGCCATAGTTAAATTATAATTTATTTTTAGCCAAAAATAAAGCCCCGCTCCTACTTTAGAACAGGGATTTATTTCCAAAAAAAATTAAGCGGCCGGGGGCGCTTGAGATGGTGTTCCGTCAGAATTCTTAACACAACATTTTTTGCCGCACTGGCAGCCGAATAAGCTTCCTAACAAAAGGATAATAGCCAGCACTGTTACGGCAATACTAGCCCAGCTGGGGATCCAAAACCACGTAAAAACAATGATTAAAATCGAGGCAATAGCCCCGCACCAACATGTTTTTTTCATAGACAAAATAGGTTAATTGTTGATAACTCTATTTTAAGTATAGCATTTAAAAAGAAGTAAAGACAGGGTCTCCATTGAGTTTTGGAGATTTTGACGAACGACACGCGGTATGCGCCATTGGCAATATATAAAAAAGCGCCCCTTTAAAGAGACGCCGCATTAATATTCCCCGTCAATCTCATCCTGTTCCAGAATTGATGGATCAAACAGAAAATTTTTTCCCTCTATAAAAATTGGGAATATCAAACTATCAACTGGTCTTTTTCTCCTCGAACGAACAGGCCTACAAAGCATCTTACCGCTTCTCAACCTTACTTTTAAGAGAAGGCCTATCAATTCTGGGGGTATTCCCTCGGTAAAAACAATGCCATCTTCTTTAGGGGAATTATAAGCAGCTTCCAAGAGCTGAACAATTATTACCAGTTCCTCGTTAGAAAGCGTCCTTGAAGCTTTCCCGCAAAATTTGATGATTTCTTCTAACATTTTTTGAACTTGCCTGGAGAGTATTACGATTTCAGAGTCCCCGACCGATAGAGACAGGTTCCTTTGCGGCAAAAACACTCTCCAGCTCCTACGTGCTGGTCCAACAATTGTGCCCATCTCGCCGGCCGAAATCTCCTGCTCTTTGAATCTTTGCGCCCGGACAAAGATAACTGACCTGCCGTTCATAAAATGAGGTGTCATCTTTACCTCCCATTATTTCCTTTCAGTTTTTGATTTGGAAATAATTGATAACTTTCAAAGCAAACCATGCTAAAGTTAAAGCCAGGCAATAAGCCACTTTAAATTTCCAGATGATGTTCTTGTTTCTGGATTCTCTCTGGCTGTCAATTTTACGGACGACATTATATATCATCACCACAATTAAACCAATGAACAAAATAGCGTTGGTTAAGTGCTTTGCCAGGTCTGGAAAACCAGGGATTATCAGAAACAGCAACAACAAATAAGGCAGCCAGATTACATACAAAGTTTTCTTATGCCGTTTCACTATTAACTCATTTCCCTCAACGGCCAGCAGATAATAGCTGTAGCGCAAGCTGTTCCAGAGCAAGGTCAGTACTATTAGTACTGTTAGTATTGGCATTAGGATTGTTGACACCATGCCCTCCTCTATTTTCTTGATGATTGACTATTTCAATGAACGATTGGCTATTTTAGCACCTATTTTTTAGAAGTCAAGCGACCATTTGACGGCTAAAGGGATCTCTTTAATGAGGTCGGAGGCATTATAAATATTACCAACTTTATTATATAAACGATCGCCGGCCAGGCCGTTGATAAACACCCCGGCGCAGGCAGCTAAAAACAGATCATTTTTACAGGCAAATGAGGCAATCAGCCCGGCCAGCACATCGCCTGTTCCGCCTTTGGTCATACCGGCATTGCCGGTTTCGTTAATTTTGAATTCTTGAGGACTGGCTACAAAATCTGTTTGGCCTTTGAGGACGATGACGCAGCCATATTTTTTGGACATTTGCCTGATTGATTGCTTTGAGGCTGATTGGCCGAATAATATTTTAAATTCCTGATGATGCGGGGTGACAAGACAATTCTTGTTGAGCAGTTTTTTATCGACGACCCTTAAGCTATCTGCATCCAGAATAAACTTTTTCTTCGGATATTTTTTTAAAAGATTGTTGACTAAGGCTTTTGACTCCTGACTGACTCCCAAGCCCGGTCCAATTAAAACGGCATCAACCTTGCCGGCTTGATTGAGCACTGACTCGCGCGGCACAGCCATAAATTCACACAGTTTTGACTTCATTTTTTTAATTAATTCATTGTTTTCCGGAATTGATGAAAAATAGACCAGATCGACAATCTTACTGGCAACCTTGGCGGCTAAAAGCGGCGCGCCATGATACTGCCTGCTGCCGCCGATTATCAATAATTTGCCGTTGTCGCCCTTGTGAGAATCGGGCAGTGGCCGATGCAAAACTTTTATCTGGCCGACGCCGATTTTTTCTGCCAGCCATTTAGGGTAGCCAATATCCACCGCCTCGGCTTGAGGGCTTTTAGGGAACATTAAAGAGATGCAGAGCTGGGGCTTAAAGCCGGGCGCCGGCAGATCTATAGTTACTTTTTTGCCTTTAAGCTGATTCAATTTTTTGATGACCAAGGCATAGGGTTCTTTAACCTTTCCGGAAAGGCCGGCGCCGAACAAACACTCAACAACCGCATCAAAATTATCAGGAATATCTTTGGCTTTAACATTATCCTGTTTTTGACCCTTGAACAATTTCCAATTTTTTTGTGACTCCTTGGTTCTGATTTTTTCGGCTGAAGGAATTAAATAAACCTCCGGCCGGCAGCTGGCTGACAAATGCCTGGCAGCCGCAAAGCCGTCGCCGCCGTTATTGCCCGGGCCGCAAAAAAAGCCAATTTTTTTATGGCGGCCATATTTTTTTAAAATGATTTTAGCAATGCCCTGGCCCGCCCTTTCCATCAGTTTTTCTATAGAGAAGCCGTAATAAATGGCGTTTTGATCGTAAAGAATGGTTTTTTTGCTGGAGCTTAAATTCATAACTATTTAAAATTTTTGATAACCTCCTTGACGGCCCGGCGGTAATTGCAATAATCACAATCTGCATCCGGTTCTGGCAGGTCATCTGACTTTAAGCAAGCATGGGCATCAAGAATTGTCTGTTCCACCCACTTATCGCTGCCTTGGTAAGAGATAATTTCCACATCAAACTCCAGCTTACTGTCGAAAGCTTGTTTATCCCGGCGGCCGTTGCAGTAAACAAAATAGCCAGTATCAGAAACCTGATGATTATTCCGGCGCAGCAGCCACTGGTAAATTTCCATCTGCCTCTTAAAAACCTGCCGATACTCGTCATCTAACGATATGCTACTGCTGGTGCTGGTTGCTTTATAATCCACCACCATCAATTCATCTTTATCATTTATCCAAACATCGTCAATCGCGCCAAAAATAATTAAATTGGTTTTAAGATGATGGTGCTGGACGCCCACAAAATTCTCCCGCCATTTATTTAAGTCGTCATGAGTAAACGGCACCGCTTTAATTTTATAATGCTTCATTAAAGGATGGGGCTGGCCTTTAGCGCGGTGAATATCAAATTCTTTTTTAAGCAAGGCATCAACTGCGCTGTTTAACGTAAAAGGAAAGCCAGGCGGTTTATTTACACCTAGTCTTCTATCTAAATAAAAACATCTGGGGCATTCCAAAAACAACTCCAGCTTGCTGCGCGACAGTTTAAAGGGCTGTTTGGATTGGGGATCAAATTTATTTCTAGTTCTCTGGTATAACATAAAGCTATCAGCCTTTTAGCTCAAAAGAATTGACAATCTGGGAAAAAATTTCTTGATATAAGCTCCAATTGCTCTCCTGGGTGTTAAAAGTCAGAATCCACATATCGTCTTCCTGACCCTGGATTAAAGCAAAGAAAACTTTTAAAGACAGATCATGGTCGTCTAGCTGGACTTCTAAAAAATAAGCTGGCTGATTATTAACCTGATTTACTACCTCGCTGACAAAAGAAGCGTCGGGAAAAGCTCTTGTGATTTCTGCCTTATAGTTATTAACAAAATCTTCCAGCCCCCTGCCCTGCAGAGAATCGTAAATAACCGAAAAATAAGTGCGGAAATTTATTTTTTGGGCTTCGGGGTTGGTAATTTCTTCCTGGTTGTTCACAATAATGGCGGAAATGCCTTCGGGCGCCTGCGATTGCTCCCATTCCAGAGGATACTGTAAAGCAAAATAATCGTTGGCCAAAATATTTTCCGTAGTGGTGGCAGTAGTAACGGCCGGCTGCTGCTTGGCGATAATTTCTTGTGGCAAAACAGATTGGGCGCTGTTTTCTGCCGCTGATTCCGCTATAACCTCGCTTTTCTGATTGCCGGCTGACTTTTGACTGCTGTCTTGAAAATAAAAGCCGGCTGCCCCTCCCAAAACTAACCCTAACAGAAAAACAATAATAAATCCTCCTACAATTTGAATTTTACCTTGCATAGATTTGAGATTAATTAGATTATTAATTTTGACTTCACCTTATCATTTTTTTATTCAAAAGGCAAATAAACAAAAAATAGGCAATAATGCCTGATTTTTATTTTACTCTCAATCTGTAACCATGGGAGGGGCAGTTTGATGATTCTTCTTGAGAACTTTTACATAGCCGCTAATGGCTTCCTTGATATTTTTCAAGGCCTCGTTTCCGGTTTTCCCTTGAGACATACATCCTGGCAAAGAAAGGCAATCAGCAACATAGCCCTGGTATTCAAAATCGTATTGTAGATTAATTAATAACTTCATAATATTGCTTATCTATTTTAGATTACTTCAATTAATTGATAATGTCAATGCGTTTTTTTGGCAGAGGTTATACGAAGAAATCTAAACAGATTTCCAAAAACGGCAAATTTTTTACTTCTTTCTTTCCTTTATAGCACCTGTACATATTAACATTTGAAGAGTTTCAAGCAAACTAACAACTTCCTTACTGTACAAAATATCTTTATTAACAGGTCCAATAAATCTAGGATTAATATGTCCGATCCAATTATTTCTAGCATCCAAAATTTGTTTTATTTGCGGAATCTTACTAATACTATCTAAATTTATATTATCAAATGCCTTTAACGATAAAGAAGCCGGATGTGAATCAACAATATTTGCTATTCTTAGTGTTATATAATCACGCAAAGCTCCATTAATTCGGCCAAGCTCATAGCCGGATAAACAAATATTTATTTCACTGCTAGGAGCTTTACAATTCTTAATTTTACTAAGATTAGTTTCATGATGAGTATCAAAAATTTCTCCAAGTTTTTTTAATATTTTGCCAACTTCTAGAGCTTCTTGAATTGCAACAGATACTGAAAGTCTTGCTGTTCGTATTTTTTTAGCATTGGACGATGATTTCTTATTCATATTTTTTTCAATCTCTCTCTATTTGATATTCCCGACATAAATTTTTGCTATCATTTTGATTATTAAATGTGGATAACCCCTATTTAAAATTCAGTAAATTTTCGGTATACTGATAAGTAGTATAAATTATTTAAAGAATAAGTCAAATCATTTATGCCAACCCTAACTAAAAAACAGAAGGAAATCTACGATTACATCAAAAAATACATAAATAAGAAAGGTATCTCCCCTACTTTTGAAGAAATAAAGAGGTATTTTAAGCTGAAGGCCCTATCTGGGGTATATCAGCATATTGACGCTTTGATAGATAAAGGGTTTTTGGTTAAAAATGAGCATCTATCACGAGGTTTAGAGCTAAAAACAAACCAAAATAATACTATAGAAATTCCCCTAATTGGCACTATTGCCGCCGGACAGCCCATAGAAGCAGTGGAAGCGCCAGACGAAACCATAACCATAACTAAAGATAATTTTCATAATTATCACAACCACTACGCTTTAAGAGTCCAAGGTAACAGCATGATTGATGAAGGTATTTTTGATGGTGATATTGTTGTTTTAAAAAAACAAGTGACAGCTGATAATGGTGAAATGGTTGTAGCTATAATTGATGATAATGAAGCCACCTTAAAAAAATTATATCGTGAAAAAGATAGATTTCGGCTACAGCCGGCAAATCCTACCTTGTTTCCTTTTTACAGAAAAGAAGTTGAAGTAAGGGGCGTTGTGGTGAAAATTATTAGAAATATAGAAAAAGACATTGAAGAGGATAAAACAAGCAATGAAAAATACACTCGCAGAATTGACTACTCATGGGATTTTCGCGGTGAAAAAACTAAATCATATACGCATGGTTTGCATACATATCCGGCGATGTTTATCCCACAAGTGGCACGCCGGCTTTTACAAAATTACAGCAAAAAGGGTGATGCAATTTGCGATATTTTCTGTGGGTCAGGTACAGCGCTAATAGAAAGCAGATTATTAGGCAGAAACTCTTATGGCATAGATCTTAATCCTTTGGCAATTTTTTTAGCAAAAGCAAAAACTACTGAAATATCATCATCAAAACTTCAGAATGAATATTTTAAGTTACTAGATAGGATAAGAAAAATTAAAAAAAATCAGATTAAAAAACCTGAATTTCTAAATATTGATTTCTGGTTTAAAGATAAGGTTATTATTGAATTAGCAAAAATTAAAAAAGCTATAAAAGAGATTAAAAATAAAAATATTCAGAATTTCTTTTTAGTTGGATTTAGTGAAACAGTACGACTGGCTTCTAATACAAAGAATGGCGAGTTTAAATTGGTAAGAATTAAAAAAGAAGTATTGGAAAAATACAATCCTAATGTTCTGGAAATATTCAAAAAGAAAACTGAAAACAATATTAAAGCTATGGGCGAATTTGAGAAAAATGTTGATAAAAAAACTTGGACTAAAATTATTTTTAGCGACTCATCTAAAGATAATGGCATTAAAGAAAATTCTATTGACTTTATTTTAACTTCTCCGCCATATGGCGACAGTAGAACAACTGTGGCCTATGGACAATTTTCCAGGCTTTCAGCGCAATGGATTGATATTTTTAAAGATCAAAGTGAGGCTTCAAAAGTTGATAATATACTTTTAGGCGGCAAAGCTGTTAAAGAATTAAAGCACAATCTAAATTCTGATTATTTAAACCAAACAATAGATCAAATTAGAAAAAAGGATGATAAAAGAGCTAAGGAGGTACTTAGTTTCTACGTTGACTTAAATAAATGCTTAAAACAAGCCCATAAAATATTAAAAAAGAATAAATACTTCTGTTTAGTAATCGGCAACCGCATGGTAAAACAAGTAAGGATACCTACCGATTTTATAATCGCAGAATTAGGAGAAAATATTGGTTTGGCCTGTGAAGATATAATTATCAGAAATATTCCTGGCAAAAGAATGCCTAAAAAAAACTCACCGACAAATATTGCTGGTGAATTGGAAGAAACTATGAATAAAGAGAGTATTGTAGTTTTAAGAAAGAATTAAAGTATTTTCCTTTTAATTCTAAAAAAATCAGGGATTGATTTTTGAGTAATACGAAAGGCTGAACCATGGTCATGAAGCGTGCCAGCAAGCTTGCCACTATGGTAAATTCCTAATCTAATATCATATTTTGAATGTGCTAAAAATTTCTTAGGATCAATATCTTTAAGAATATAAGCTTCCTTATAATAAAAAAATTCGTGACCTTTTTGTTTTTTTGTTTCAGCTAAAACAAGGATTAAACCATTGCCAATTTTCTCAACTGCTTTCTGTTTTAAAAAATCAAGACTATAATAACCAAAAGTTTCACCACCCTTAGCGATTAAAAGCATATCGCTATTTTCATCTATGGTGAAATGAAAGCCCATAGCATTGTCTTTGCCATTATTAATAGTTTGATGAATTATTTTCAATTTTGGGTATTCAGGATCTGGATAACCAAATCGTTCCCTAATTTCAGCATTGGTAATCCCATCTGGACTTTTAGTAAATAAGGTTAGCATTGAAGATGCCTTTATTCTCTGCGATTTTAATTCCATTACTCCAAAATCGGGCAGGGCAATGTTATTTTCTTTAATTTCAAGATAATCCTCAAGCGTTTTCCCGATACCTGTATCATGCGCTCTACGAGATTTAATAAAACCCATTGCTTTAATTTTTTCTAATTTATTTTTTATCTCTTTTAATGTAATAGTCATATTTATTGCTTAATAAAATAATTAAGGGATTTTTTGTATAAATCAGCAAATTTCTTCAATTCTGTCACATCTAATCTGCGTTCACCTAATTCACTTTTAGAAATATAAGACTGAGGCTTACTTAATTTTTTAGCCACTTCTGTTTGTGTTAAACTTGCATCAATACGTGCTTTCTTTAAAGCTGTTACTACTTGTTTATATTCCTTGGAATAAATTGTTTTAGACATATTATTGTATTGTTTAATAATTATATGATATATTCTAATATAGAATATCCCAAAATAGGATAAACATAAAAGAGGTGTTGGGTTGGATATGCGAAAGATAAAAAAAGAAAGGTTTGCTTATATTAAAAACATAGCTTTCTTAAACAAAAAAACCGCCCGCGGGCGGGGTGGCAGTGTGAGTCGGTCTGACAACTGAACTTTACAAGCATTATAAGGGGTTTTGGCCCCGTTTGGTGTGGTGGGGTTGGCAGGAGCTGAGGGAATCGAACCCCCGACACCGGTTTTGGAGACCGGAGTTATACCACTTAACTAAGCTCCCACTCTTTATTTGATTATTTGATTGATAGAATATTTGACTATTTGACTGATAGATTATTTGATTGATAGATTATTAGAATATTTGTTTTTCAGATAGTCTTCGCCAAAGGCGCATCCGCCTTTGGCGGAAAATACTCCAATATCCAAATAATCAAATATTCAAATAACCTAAGAACCTAATAACCTAATAACCCATCACTCGAGATACTTTTCTAAATCAAGACTATCGATAAGTTCTGGAAACTTCTGAAGAATATAGGAATATCTACTAATAGTCTCGCCGGTTGACTCATTAAATAAGGGTGTGCCACCAGTATACATTATGTCCTGGGAATCGCCGTACTGGTTTAAACCCTGGCTGGCCAGCCACTCATCGATCTTGGCTTTGCCTTGAGCAGTCAGTTTGGCCACAAACTGATCGGCCCAGTCCTGGCCTTGGTTTTCCCACCAGTTCTTGGTCTTGTCAACGCCCTGATTAATTAAGCCCGGCAGCCGCTCTTCGGCTTTTTGCTGGTTGTTTTCCAGCCAAACCTTGACTTCGTCATGCCAAAAAAAACCGATGACCGCGCCCATGATAATAAGAAAAATTAGAAATTTAATCATAGGTATTTAAATTTAATAATCTTAAATCTTTAGTTTTATTTTTTATTTATGAAATTATAACTTAAGATTTAAAACTTAAAAACTTTTTAACTCTTAATTACTTATAGCTTAGTACTTTTTTACTTAGTCTCTTTATGTAAAGTATGTTTTTTGCAAAACTTGCAGTACTTCTTAAGCTCTAAGCGATTCTTGATGGTTTTTTTATTCTTTTTTGAATAATGGCCGATTCTCTTGCACTCGGCGCATTCTAATTTTATTAGGTTATCTTGAGACATAAATTATTTGATTATTAGATTATTTGAATAATTAAATAATAGTTTAATTGAATAATTGAATACCTTGGCTGTGCCATCCGTAGCTTGCGAATGGTGTTTAATTAACAATCGTTCTATATTCAACGTAAGTGCCCTCCTTCGCCAAGGCTACGGAGAGCATCCTTCGCAAGCGAAGGATGGAGCCGAGAAGAGGACTTGAACCCCCAACCTACAGTTTACAAAACTGTTGCTCTACCATTGAGCTATCTCGGCATATGGCCGCACCACCCGTAGCCTGAACGATGGTGAAGGCGAAAGATGGTGGGCCGGGCAGGATTCGAACCTGCGAAGGCAAAAGCCATCAGATTTACAGTCTGACCCAGTTGACCGCTTTGGTACCGACCCTTACTTTTTTATCAATCTTTTAAAGGCCTCTCCGCCTTTGTAGGATTTAATTTGCAATTCTCTTTTATAAGCTTCACTTTTTGTTTTAAATTCCTCTACGTGAATAATTGCCCAAGGAACACCACTTTTTGTTGATTTAACTAAACCACGGTTATGTCTTAATAGACGTTTAGTTAAACTTTTCGCGTGGCCAATGTAATGTTTCTTTAACGATTGACTAAATAATATATAAACTTTGTACATTCTTATTGTTTCAGATTTATGCCGCCTCTGGCGGCACCCCGCCTTCATTTGAAAATTAAATTAAAGTGGCGGGGCAGTCTGACCCAGTTGACCGCTTTGGTACCGACCCTTACTTTTTTATCAATCTTTTAAAGGCCTGCTTATCAGTCGCCTGGAGCCGACGGCCGGGATCGAACCGGCGACTTACTCCTTACCATTAAATAGCTCTACCCCCTTATTCTATAAAACCTTAGTTTTATTGGAGGAAACGTCATTTTCGCTGAAAAATGCCCATAGCTACCTAGACCTGTTTACCAATTGAGGTAAATACGAACAACTCCCTGATTTTGCTACTGCAATAAACTATTTAATTGTTAAACGGCTCAGGCACAATTTTAACAGGATTATCTGAATTTGGCAAGTGTCATCCTGTCTATTTGCTGAACCATTTCGTCGTCTGTTAAAGAACGTAAATAACTTAAAGTCATCCTGAATGTTTTGTGTCCCATGACTCTGTTCAGGCGTACTAGATCATGATTTTTCAAATATAAAGTCAGACACCCCCGCCAAAGGCGGTGGCTTGATGAGTGGGGTCGCCTCAAAGGCGATCCAAATCATCGTGGGTAGTTTAATTATAAATTAAAACGCTCCTTGCTCAAAACTTGTTTCTGTTGCTTCCTGTTCTTTGA
>JAHISB010000017.1 GCA_018818425.1 Patescibacteria group bacterium | reverse complement strand
CGAGCGAGCGTAGCGAGTCGAGAGGCAATCATCTTTTTTAAATATTCGATTCACACTCGACTCATCCAGCTTCGCTGGATTCGCTCGTGGTCTCCGTTGCTTGCTTCGCTCGCAACTCCGACCATTTACGCTTAAGTCGAGAGGCAACAAATCTTTAACAATTAACAATAAATTTATGGAAAAGCGATTTTGCTATTTTTATATTGTCAGATGTCAAGACGCCAGTCTTTATATAGGCGCGAGTCATGATGTTGCAAAAAGAATTCAAAGGCATAATCAAGGAGAGGGGGCGCTATGGATAAAACAACACGGTCTAGCAACGATTGTTTATCAAGAGAAGTATAGCAGTTATCTGGAAGCTCACAAGCGAGAACTTCAAGTTAAAAAATGGTCAAGGAAAAAGAAAGAGAATTTAATAAGAGGATTAAAACCTTAAAATTATACATTAACGGAGGCGTGCCAGAGTGGTTGAATGGGACAGTCTTGAAAACTGTTAGGCCTTTACGGGTCTCAGGGGTTCGAATCCCTTCGCCTCCGCCATTCGACTCCGTTTCTAACTATCGTTAGAAATTTCGCTCATGGTCCTCGACTACTCGTATCAGGAGTCGAATGCCAAATTTTTAATCCTAAATCCTCAATCCTCAGTCATTAGTCCTTAGCCACAATTAGGCCAATAACTTTGTTTGCTCCGTTTTCTTTCAGCGCCTTGGCAATTTCTTCCAGAGTCGAGCCGGTGGTAACCACATCATCAATCAGGATGATGTTTTTACTTTACTTATTAAATTATTTTATGCTAATATTCAAATGTTTAATCCGGATTGTTCAGAAATTTTAATTTAAAAAAGCCATATGAAAATCAAATCAATCAAGGCCTATGAAATTTTAGACAGCCGCGGCCAGCCCACGGTTACAGCCATTACCGCGCTGGCAGACGGCTCCAGGGGCGAGGCCAGCGTGCCTTCGGGCGCCTCCACCGGTTCTTATGAGGCCATGGAATTAAGGGATAATGATCCGCAGCGATACCGGGGGCTGGGAGTTCTTAAGGCGATAGGAAACATTACAGATAAAATTGCCCCGGTTTTAGTCGGCCAGGAAGCCGCTGACCAGCAAAAGATTGACGCCTTAATGATTAAGCTGGACAACACGGATAACAAAGGCAATTTAGGCGCCAATGCCATATTAGCGGTTTCTTTAAGCGCGGCCCGCGCCCAAGCCGCGGCTGAAAAAAAACCATTGTATGAATATTTGGCGCAATTCAACCCCAGCCATCGCGGCGATTATTTAATGCCCGTGCCGATGATGAATATTATGAACGGCGGCAAGCATGCCAACTGGGCCACCGACATTCAGGAGTATATGATTTTGCCGGTTGGCGCCAGGTCAATAACCGCTGCCGTCAGGATGTGCTCGGAAATATATCTGCAGTTAAAGGAAGTTTTAAAAGCCGGCGGTTATTCCATAAACATCGGCGATGAAGGCGGTTTTGCGCCGGACCTGGCCGCTAACGAAGAGCCGTTTAAGTTAATATCCGAAGCTGTCCATAAGGCGGGATATAAGGCCGGCCAGGAGGTGGCGTTTGGCATCGACGCGGCGGCTACGGAATTTTTTAAGGCAGGCAAATATCTTTTGAAAAAAGAAGGCCGCGAAGTTGATAGCTCGGAACTGGCCGCTTTTTATCAAAATCTAATCAATAAATACCCCATTGTTTCGTTAGAAGATATTTTCAGCGAAGACGACTGGGCCGGTTTTCAAAATTTTACCCAGGCAAGCAAAAATCAGGTTCAGATTGTCGGCGATGATCTGTATGTGACAAATCCGGCAAGGTTAAAGAGAGGCCTTCAGGAAAAAACCACCAACTCAATTTTAATCAAGCTTAACCAGATCGGCACTTTAAGCGAAACAATCGAGGTTATCCTGACGGCTCAAAAGAACCGTTGGACCGCGGTTATTTCGCACCGCAGCGGCGAAACCGCCGATGATTTTATCGCGGATCTGGCAGTAGCGATGGGCGCCGGCCAGCTAAAAACCGGCGCGCCCTGCCGCGGCGAACGAACAGCCAAATACAATCGTTTGATGAGAATAGAAAAAGAACAGGCCGGCCGGACAACTTATTATAAATTTCCATTTTAATTTTAAACAGATGCGCCAACCCATTATATTAATTATTTGCGACGGCTTGGGCCACCGGGAGGAGGCAACAGATAACGCTTTAGCCATTGCCGAAACCCCCAACCTGAATTGTTACTGGCGGGATTATCCCCATGCTGTTTTACAGGCCAGCGGCGAAGCGATCGGCTTGCCCAAGGGCCAGATGGGCACCAGCGAAGCCAACCATTTGGTTATTGGTTCCGGCAGAATCGTTTATCAAAATTTATTAAAAATCAACCGTTTAATTAAAAACAAAGAGCTGGCCAAAAATCAGGCCATTCAGTCAGCCATGGAACACGTAAAAAAGCATCGGAGCGTTTTGCATCTCAAAGGCATGGCCAGCCCCGGGGGCGTTCATGGCCATCTTGACCATCTAAAGTATTTAGTCGGGCTGGCCAAAGAGCATCAGCTAAAAAATGTTTTAATCCATTTGTTCACCGACGGCCGGGATGTGCCGCCGCAAAGCGCTTTGGCTTATGTTAAGGAATTGGAGGATTATCTTAAAAAAATCGGCCTGGGCAAAATCGCCACGCTGGGCGGCCGCTACTGGGGCCTGGACCGTGATAATAATTTAGACCGGATAGAAAAACATTTTCGAGTTTTAACCTCAACTGCCGGCCCTAAATTTAATAATGCCCAGGAAGCCATTAAACGGGCTTACGAGCAGGGCCTTACCGATGAATTTATTGAACCGGCTTTAATCGAAATCGGCCCGGGAGAGTGGGGCTGTATTCAATCCAACGATGCCGTGATTTTTGCCAATTTTCGTTCGGACCGGGCCAAGCAGATTGCCAAAAGATTTGTTCAGGAAAAAATCCCCAACCTGCATTACGTGGCCATGACTAAATATGACGACGATTTGGAGGTGAGGGTGGCTTTGCCGCCGGAGGAAATAAAAAATACGCTTTCTGAAGTGTTAAGCCGGCAGGGTTTGCGGCAGCTGCGATTAACCGAAACTGAAAAATTTTCCCATCTGACGTTTTTCTTTAACGCCCAGCGCTACCAGCCGGAGCCCGGCGAAGACAGGATTATGATTCCCAGCGACAAAGACATTAAAACTTACGATCAAAAGCCGGCCATGAAAGCTTTAGAATTAGCAATTAAGGTTGAAGAGCTGCTGCCAAGAAAGCAGTATGATTTTATCGCCATCAATTTAGTCAACTGCGATATGGTCGGACATACCGGCAACTTTCCGGCCATTATTAAAGCGGTGCAGGCAGTTGACCTGGCCTTAAAGCGCCTGGTGGCGGCGGCCCAAAAAAATCGGGCCGAGGTGATAATTACGGCGGATCACGGCAATGCCGAACAGACCTTTGACCATCAAACCAATCAGCCGCTGACCTCGCATACCCTTAACCCAGTCCCTTTTATTTTAATTTCAGAAAGATATAAAAAACTTAACCGGCCGGCAGGAATACTAAGCGATATTGCGCCGACTATCTTAAAAATGTTTGATTTTAATATTCCTCAAGAGATGACCGGTCGGCCGCTGGTTTAATCCTTAGCCGCAATTAGACCCATAACTCTTTGCGCTCCATTTTCTTTCAGCGCCTTGGCAATTTCTTCCAGAGTCGAGCCGGTCGTAACCACATCATCAATCAGGATGATGTTTTCGTTTTTAATTAAATCTGGTTTGGTAATAATGAAAGCATCTTTAAGATTAGTTTGTCGTTGTTTTTTATTTAAGCCAACCTGATGGGGAGTGTTGCGTGTTCGTTTGACGGCATCGGCAAGCAACTCAAATCCAAAATAATCAGAAAATAGTTTGCCGATTAATTCCGATTGATTAAAATCGCGCTCCAGCAGCCGTTTTTTATTCAACGGAACAGGGATGATCGAGTATCGCAAATCGCGAGTCGCGAATCGCGAGTCGTCTGTCGCGGGTCGTGTAGCGTTATCATAGAATTCAATAAGCAAGCGACTCAAGGGCTGAGCCAACTCTTTAATGTGCCGGAATTTTAAATGATGAATGGCCGTTTGCACTAAGTTATTTTGATAATCGGTAGCGGTCCAGATTTCGTCAACATATTGTAACGGATGTTCAAAGGGCTCAACTTTTTCGTGAAGGGGAATCGTTAAAAAACATTTATCGCAGAGGTAAGCATCCTCTTTATTACAGCCGATACATTCGATGGGGAAGAGGAGTATTAGAGTTGCGTTTATGATTTTGTTTATATTTAGTTTGAATTTCATTGGTTGCGGGGGTTAAAATAAAACTAAAAACTGAAAATTTAAAACAGGACCAAACCGTTTTTAACGGCGCTTGACCCTGTTTCATATGAAATTTGATTATTTAACGAATTTACCCAGCACCACAAAGTTCAGACAAATTGGTGCTGGGTTTACTTCTCCGTCACAATTTTATCTCTGGCCACTTTTAATTTCACCGTATCTCCGGATTTATATTCATCAGTCAGCAGGCTTCTGGCCAGCATATTTTCAATTTCGTCCTGAACCGCTTTGCGGATGCCGCGGGCGCCCTGTTCGGCCGAAAAGCCCTTGCTGACAATCTGCTTATAGACCTGGGGGCTGACTTTAAGATAAAAGCCCTGCTGTTTGATTCTGGCGGACAGTTCTTCCATCTGCAGTCTGGCGATTTTTAAAGCATCGTCGTGATTGAGCGGTTTAAAAGTAATTATTTTATCAAGGCGATTTAAAAATTCCGGCCTAAAAGTTTCTTTAAGGCCCTCGGCGATTTTTTCTTCCAGCCGCTCAAAGTCTTCTTCCAATTTTTGCTTTTCGGATTTAGCGGCAGCTTCAAAGCCCAAGGCCGCCTGTTTATTGAATTCCGACAATCCAATATTAGAAGTCATAATAATGATAGCATTTTTAAAATTGATTTTTTTGCCAACCGCGTCAGTTAGATGCCCGTCTTCTAAAACAGGCAGGAGCAGGTTGAAAACTTCGGGGTGGGCTTTTTCGATTTCGTCAAATAAAATTACGCTGTATGGCCTTCTTTTAACGCTGTCAGTCAGCTTGCCCGATTCTTTATAGCCAACATAGCCGGCCGGGGCGCCTATCAGTTTGGAGATATTAAACGCTTCGGCGAATTCCGACATATCAATCCTGATTAAGGCCTCTTCGTCTTCAAAAATTTCCCGGGCTAAAACTTTGGCCGTTTCGGTTTTACCCACGCCCGACGGCCCTAAAAAGATAAAGGAGGCAATAGGACGATTAGGGTTAGAAAGCCCGGCCCGCGAGCGCCTGATGCTTTCCGCCAGATTTTTAATGGCTTCGTTTTGGCCGACAATATACTTATGCAACCTGTCTTCCAGTTTTAACAATTTATCTTTTTCTGCCTGAATCAGTTCGGCCACGGGGATTTTTGTCATTCTGGAAATAATGGCGGCAATATCGTGCCGGGTGACGGCGCCCAGAATTTTTTGGCTTTCTTTTTCTTCCTGTTTTTTAAAACCGCTAAGTTTGGCCAGCAAATCATCTTCCTCTATTTTAAACTTTAACGCCTCTCCAAAGTTTTCCGCCAGAATTTCTTTTTCTTTTTTATCCTCCAAGTTTTTGAGTTCGCCGTCCAGTTTTTTAATGGTTTTAGCCAGGCCGTTTTTGGTGGTTTCCACTTTAATTTTAGCGGCGGCTTCGTCAATTAAGTCGATGGCTTTGTCGGGCAGGAATTTATCGGGCAGGTATCTGTGCGATAAATCGATGGCCGCCTGAACGGCCTCGTCGGAGATTTTAACCTGATGGTATTTTTCGTAATTTTTTTTAATGCCCGTAATAATTTCTTTGGTTTCCTCGGGCGTTGATTCCTGAATAATAACCGGCTGAAACCTTCGCTCAAAAGCGGCATCGGCTTCGATATGCTTTTTGTACTCTTCCATGGTGGTGGCGCCGATCAGCCGCAAATTGCCCCGGGCCAGCTCCGGCTTTAAAAGGTTGGCCGCATCAATGGAGCCGCTGGCGCTGCCGGCGCCGATTAAATTATGAACTTCATCAATAAATAAAATAATGTTGGGGTTGCTTTTAACTTCCTCAATAATCTGCTTGATGCGGTTTTCGAATTCGCCGCGGTACATGGTGCCGGCCAGGGTAGCCCCTAAATCGAGGTTTAAAATCTTTTTATTAACCAAAACATCCGGCACTTTGTTTTGCGAGATTCGTTTGGCCAGGCCCTCCACAATAGCGGTTTTGCCGGTGCCCGGGTCGCCCAAAAGAATGGGATTGTTTTTGGTCCGGCGGGAAAGGATCTGAATGACCCTGTCTATTTCTTCGTCGCGGCCGATCACGGGATCGATATTTTCCTGAATTTTTTCATCAGTTAAATCTACCGAAAAATAGCCCAAAGCCGATTCCTGCCTGGCCATTAAATTTTCCACCATCACTCTTTCCAGATTTTCCTGGCTGCCGGGAGCGGAAAAATCGGAAGTTAAATCAGGGAATTTAGAGGTGCTTTTTAAGATGGTTTTAAGGTGGACTTGCAAATTTTGCTTGCTGATTTGCTGTTCGGCAAAATATTGATTTAAGAGCTTGTCGTCGCTTTCGGTCAAGCTGGCCAGCAGATGTTCGGTGCCGATGTACTTATGCTTGCTGGCAAAGGCGATTTTTGCCGCCCGTTCAATAATTTTTTCCGAAGTTTTAGAAAGCGTCGGCAGAGATTTGGTGGAGGTTTGGTATTTTGACTGATAATTATTTAAAATCTCCAAAGCCCTTCTGACTTTTTCCGGAGTCAGCTTATTTTTATGCAAAATTTCGGCGCCAATGCTGCCTTTTTCGTTAGACAGGCAATGCAAAAGATGCAGCGGCTCGATCTGCTGATGATGCAAAGAAGCGGCCACGTTCTGCGCCAAGGTTAAAATTCGTTTGAAGTGGGCAGTAAATTTGTTGTAGATGTCGTTGTTATCTTTATTATCCATAGTTTATGGATTATAGAATAGCTTAAGGCATTTGTCAATATTTTAAAAAAGGCCGCCCATTGATGCTCGCAAAATAACAGTAGGTGCGCCCTGAGTTTATCGAATGGGCGCACCTACATAAATATTTGAACGGTTCGATGTTGTTTTATGATTCAACCGGCAAGGCCTTTTATGCCATGGCTCGCAGTTTCTTGATTCGTTCCTCAAGCGGCGGATGAGTGGCCATGAGGCCGGCCATTTTTTTGCCCGCGGTCCTAAAAGGGCTGGCGATGTATAAATGGGCCGTGGCGTGGTTGGCCCGCTTCATTTTTTGGTTATAGCGGCCGATCTTTTCCAATGCGCCGGCCAGCCCTTCGGGGTACCGTGTCAGCAATACGCCCGAAGCATCAGCCAAGTATTCGCGCTTCCGGGAAACGGCAAGTTGAATCAGCATGGCAAAGATAGGCGAGAGAATGGCCAGGGCTATGCCCGCGATCATCAAAATAGCCCCGAGCTGGCCGCCTTCGCGATTATTTCTCCGGCCGCCCATAAAAAATTGAGCTCTTAAAAAAAAGTCGGCCATTAAAGTAATTATACCAACGCAAATTATTACAATCATCATTAATCTGATATCATAATTTTTAATATGCGAAAGTTCGTGGGCGATTACGCCTTCCAGTTCCTCATTCTCTAATTTTTCAATCGCTCCGGTCGTGATAGCTATTGAAGCAACTTCGGGCTGGCGGCCGGTGGCAAAGGCGTTAATGTTAGGGTCGTTAATAAGATGAACTTTAGGAACCGGCACGCCCGCCGTAATACAAAGATTTTCAACCATTCTATAAACATAAGGATTATCCTCTTTTTTGATGGCCTTGGCGCCGGACATGGCTAAAGCCACTTTATCGCCTTTAAAGTAGCTAAATAGATTCATCAGCACGGCAATAATCACCGCAAAAATAATGCCGCCATAGCCAAAATCGTAAATTTCACCAAAGACCCAGCCGATTAAAACAATGATAATCAAAAAGATTATCATTAATAGCCAGGTTTTGCGTTTATTGGAATCTATTTGCGAGTACATAGGGCGTAGGGGGATATATCATTGGAGCATTAGAGCATTAGAACATGTGATCAAATGCTCCGATGCTCTAGTGTTCTAATGCTCTCATGTTCTCATGTAGGTGGGAAGTAAAATTTGGACAAAAGAAAATACCCGCTTTAGGTTATTGGTAAATATCATGATTGCCCACAGAATGAAAATATACTGTTTTTTTATCTTTAGCAAACTCAAATATAATCCTATATTTATGGCCGATAGAAAATGATAAAAACTCTTTGAATTTTCCTTTAAGCTTGTGAGTTTTCAACTTTGGATTAAAAGGATCTTTGCGGAAGATAACTTCTTGCTTTAGGGCTGTATTCTTAACGTTGACAGGCAGTTTTTTATACTCCCGAGCGAATTTTTGGCTATAAACTATTTCCATACCTTATGGATTAATCCAGGTCTTTTAATGATTTTAAGACTTTGCCTTTGCCTTGGGCTATCTCCTTTCGGCTTTCATTTAATTCACTTAAAAGCTTGCCTGCCTGCCAATTTCTTAAAAGATCTCTAAAAAATTCGCTGGTACTCATATAATTGCCGGTTTTAACGGCAGTTTTTACAGTTTTGGCCATTGGCGAGGGCAATGAGATATTTATGACTTCGCGCATATTGTTATTTATCCAGCCAGCTTCCAGCCATGCAGGAAGGCGCCGGATTTATTAATTGTAATATATTGTATTACAACAATATCAGAAGCTAAAAATTTTGTCAAATAAAAAAAGACACAATATTTTACCCCCTGCGCCCTGCTCACTGCGCCCTAAAACTTAACCTTAACCGCTTCGCGTTCTTTGGTTTCCTCAATCTCAAAGAATTCATACTTTTTAAAGTTGAGCATGCCGGCCACCAGATTATTGGGGAAGACC
The DNA here is from genome assembly GCA_018818425.1 of Patescibacteria group bacterium. Taxonomy (GTDB): domain Bacteria; phylum Patescibacteriota; class Patescibacteriia; order UBA1558; family UBA10009; genus JAHISB01. The sequence goes on along the minus strand of JAHISB010000017.1, from coordinate 2,575 downwards.
TGAACTTTGGTGTTAAAGTCGCGGACGTTGCCGTTGTAAAACCGGCGGGCCGCCTGAATTTTGTTTTCGGTATCCGAAAGTTCGTCCTGAAGCTTGGCAAAGTTTTCCGAAGCCCTTAATTGAGGATAGTTTTCGGCCACGGCAAATAACGATTTTAAAGTTCCGCTTAAAATGTTTTCGGCTTTGCCTTTTTCTTGTGGCGTGCCGGCCTGCATGGCTTGAGCGCGGGCTTTGGTAACATTTTCAAACAATTCTCGTTCATGTGTGGCATAGCCCTTAACCGTTTCCACTAAGTTAGGAATTAAATCGTAGCGTCTTTTAAGCTGAACATCGATATCGCTCCAGGCTTCGTCGGCGCGATTTTTTAATTTAATTAAGCCGTTGTAAACTCCTATTAGCCAAAAGATAATCAGGGAGATAATTCCCAAAATTATCCAGAGTGGGTTAGTCATAGTACTGTTATTAATTGTTAAAATTATTGAATTATGTATGAATTATGATTGGGGCAGGGGCGGTATTTTAGGCAGTTGATTAGGATCCTTTTTATTTATAACTTCTTTAAGCCACTCCGGGATTTCCGGAATTTTGGGCAGGGGCCTTGGCGCGGGTTCCTCGCCAGCGGCCGAGGTATTATCTGCCGGGCCGTTTTCAAAATCTTTAGTTCCTTGATTAATAAGAAAATATCCCATCAGCCCGATTAACACAAAGCCGGCGGCTATTAAAAAAATTATGATTAAATTGCGCAGTATGTTCCGGAGTTTTGGTTTCATATATTATATACTCAATTTGCTTTTCTAAATTTGTCTTTTTAGCGATTTTATTATACAATTTATATGTGGAATAGTCAAAAAACAATAATATTTACTTCAATATTTAATTTTAGCTTATGAAGAAAATAATCATCCTGCCCCGCACCACAGAACGCCACAGGCATAAGCCCGTGGTGCGGGGCCTGCCGTTAGCGGTTATATTGGCAATTTTTAGTTTGTTGAATTTTAATTTAAAATGGGCTTTGGCCTATAATTGGATAGGGCCCGGCTGTGAACCGCCCGGCTGTAATGTTAATCCGCCGCTTGATACCAGCAGCGCGGACCAGGAAAAAACAGGCGGGTTAACAGTTGCTACCGAAGCATCTAGCGCTGGTTTTGAAGTTGGCACAGCAGGCCAGTTTCAAGTAACTCCGTTAGGTGTCTTAACTTTACAAGCAGAAGCCACCTTTGATTTCCCAGCCAGTTTTAACGAAGGTATTAGTGTTACTGTTTCCGTGTCTGGAGATGCTGTTTCCGCTCATAGCGACGAGGGCCACGGTGTTGTGGGCAAAACTGTAGGCGGCGCTGACGATAATAAAGCAGGTGTTTATGGAATCACCACTGATACTGGCTGGGCTGGTTATTTTCAGGGTCCTGCCGGCATCAGCGATTATGTGGTGGTCGGCGGCGACGCTCAACTCGGTTATAACAACAATGGCGACGCTTATTTTTATGGCGATCTGGCGGCAGTGGGCGCTTTAACTGTACAAAAAGGTATTTCTGTCACTAATAGTAGTGGTGGAAGAGCTATTTATGGATCTAGCGCCACTCATGGTGTTTATGGCGAAAGCACCAGCGGCACCGACAATTATGCCGGTATTTACGGCATCAATGAAAGTGGCGGTTTGGCAGGGATGTTTGTTGGACCTGCGGCCGTTACCACATATTTACAAATCGGCGACATTTCTAATCCTAGTTATCATAGCGCTGGCGATGCTTATTTTTCTGGCGATATAGGAGTTTTTGGCGATATTAAAACTACCACTTCTTTGACCTTGGGTCCTAATACCATTTACAGCTGGGACGATATCAGCGGTGGCGATTCGTTGTGGACTGCCGGCACTGATTATATTTATTACCCCAGCAGCCGGCTGGTCAAGGTCTATGATAATGGCAATTTAAATATTGATGGCAGTTTAACTACTGAGGGCAAAGCTACATTCAGCACCGGTAATTTAAGTCTTCTCAACAACGAAAGTTTAATTTATGGCGCTTTGGATGAAGCCTCTCTTGATAGCAATTTAATGCTTTTTAAAATAGGGAGCGATACTAAGTTTAAGGTAGGGTCTGATGGCAACTTAACTTTGGGAGGATCTTTGGGAAGATCTTATATTAAGAGTCCAAATAGCGTTGTCATACAAATTGATTTAGATCAAAGTGGCAATGACTTTTTTGGGATTAACAATTCGTCTGATTATACTGTTTTTGAAGTTGATGGAAGCGGCAATACAGATATACTTGGCAATTTGGATGTCGATGGTTCTATTAATATGGATAGAGTCAATAGCTCGGAATATGCTCCTAATAGCAGTCAAACCTTTTCAACCATTAAATTTGAAGACGGCAACGTTATTATCCGGCTTGGCCAGTAAGACCACTACTAATTACGAATCGTTACGAATATACGGGATGATTAGGTTATTTTTGTGTAATGCTTGATTGATTTAATGGCCTTTTACAAGTAATTTTGGAGGTTTTGAGAAACAATTCAGATGTATGAAAACATTACATCTGAAATCTTCTTTTGCTAAATTATCACTTTGGTT
>JAHISB010000016.1 GCA_018818425.1 Patescibacteria group bacterium | reverse complement strand
TATCCCGCACCTTCCCCGAATACCCCGCAGCTTTCGCCATAGGCGAATCTGCCTTTGGCATGATGCTGCGGGGATGAAGGGGAATTAAATAATTCCTTCCTGCGGGGTCAAATACCCCGCAGGAAGGTGCGGGATTTATCCGTGATAATTTATAATATATGGGTATTCTAGACAAATTTTTTGGCGATGCCAATGAAAAATATTTAAAATCACTGCAGCCTCTGGTTGACCAAATCAACGATCTAGAGAAAAGTTTTGAATCCAGAAGCCGGGATGATTTAAAAATAAAGACTAAAGATTTAAAACTAAAGATTAAAAAAGGGGCTAATCTGGATGACATTTTGCCGGAGGCCTTTGCTTTGGTTCGGGAAGCGGCTAAGCGGACTCTGAACCAGCGGCATTTTGATGTTCAGCTGATCGGCGGCATTGTTTTGCATAAAGGCCAGATTGCGGAAATGAGAACCGGCGAAGGCAAAACTTTAACATCCACCTTGGCAGTTTTTTTAAATGCTCTTGAAGGCAAAGGCGCGCACGTTATTACAGTCAACGATTATCTGGCCGGCCGCGATTCTGTGTGGATGGGCCAGGTCTATAATTATTTAGGGCTTACCATTGGCTGTTTGCAGCACGAAAGCGCTTTTTTATACGATGAAAATTACCAGCCCTCGGAAGAAGAGGAAAAGGAGCGCGACAGGGGCGTGGTTATCAGTGAAAAATTTTTGCGCCCGGTTGGCAGAAAAGAGGCCTACTCGGCCGACATCACCTACGGCACCAACAACGAATTCGGCTTTGACTATCTGCGCGACAACATGGTTTGGTCGCTGGGGCAAAAAGCTCAACGCGGCCATAACTATGCCATTGTCGATGAAGTCGATTCTATTTTAATTGACGAGGCCAGAACGCCGCTAATTATTTCGGCGCCGGCCGAAGAATCCACCGATAAATATTTTCAGTTTGCCAAAATGGTCCAGGGCTTAAAAGAGAACGAAGATTATAATATAGACGAAAAAATGCGGGCAGCCACTTTAACCGAAGAGGGGATTAATAAAGTGGAAAAAATGCTGGGCGTGGATAATATCTACCAGACCCACGGCATCAGCACCGTTCATCATTTAGAGGCGGCGCTTAAAGCGGGAACATTATTCAAGCGGGACAAGGATTATGTGGTCAAAGACGGCGAAGTGATAATTGTTGATGAATTCACCGGCCGGCTGATGTTCGGCCGGAGATATTCGGAGGGTTTGCATCAGGCTATAGAAGCCAAGGAAGGCGTTAAGGTTCAAAGAGAAAGTTTGACCATGGCCACAGTTACTTTTCAGAACTATTTTAGAATGTATAAAAAGCTGGCCGGCATGACCGGCACGGCCGCCACGGAATCGGAAGAATTTGCTAAAATATATAATCTTGATGTTACGGTTATACCGACCAACAAGCCCATGGTCAGAAAAGACTTAAACGACAGCATTTACAAAAACGAAGCCGGCAAGTTTACCGCCGTCATCAGAGAAATTAAAGAACGCCATCAAAAGGGCCAGCCGGTTTTAGTCGGCACTATCTCTATCGAAAAAAACGAACTGCTTTCAGAATTGCTGGAACGAGAAGGCGTAAGGCACGAACTTCTAAATGCTAAGAATCATGCTAAAGAAGCCCAAATTTTGGCTCAGGCAGGCCGTTTAGGCGCAGTAACCATTGCTACTAATATGGCCGGCAGGGGCGTTGATATTGTTTTAGGCGGCAACCCTTTGGATCCGGAAAATCAAAAAAAGGTTCTAGCGGCCGGCGGTTTGCATGTTATCGGCACCGAACGCCATGAATCCCGCAGAATCGATAATCAGTTAAGAGGCAGAAGCGGGCGTCAAGGCGATGCCGGTTCTTCGCGGTTCTTTGTCTGCATGGACGACGATTTAATGAGAATTTTCGGTTCCGACAAAATTAAAGGCATGATGAATGTTTTAAAGGTTCCCGATGATATGCCGATTGAAAATAAGCTTATTTCCAATTCCATCGAAAAAGCCCAAAAAAAAGTGGAGGGCAACAATTTTGACATCAGAAAACATTTAGTTGAATACGATGACGTTTTAAACAAGCAGAGAGAAACCATTTATCGCAAGCGTGATACAATCCTTAAGCTTGCCGAAATTCAAGACATCAAGGTTGAAAATTCGGCTACCCAGAATCAATCAACAAAAACTTCATTAAATCAAGAACAACCATCATCTGCGGGCGATTATCAAAACCTTAAAGAAATGGTAGCAGAGATGATAGAAGACGAATCAGCCAATATTGTTAATTCCCACGTTAACCCGGAAAAAAATAAAGTTGACGCTAAAGAAGTTTCCGAAATTATAAATTCAGTCTCCACAATTACTGATGATGAAAAGAAACAGATTATAGATCAAACCGACCAGCAAAAGCTCATCAATGATATTACTGATTTGTTAAAAAATCGTTATAACCAGATAGAAGAAAAAGTCAGCGGTCTGCCAGAAGTCCAAAATCAGCAGGAGCCCATGCGCCAGGTAGAAAAACAGATATTGCTCCGTTCCATCGATACTTTATGGGTGGAGCATCTGGAATCTGTTGACCATCTGCGTGCCGGCATTGGCTTAAGGGGCTATGGCCAGCGCGATCCTTTAATTGAATATAAAAGAGAAACCTATATTTTATTCCAACAGCTTTTAAGCGCCATTAACACCCAGGCAATCAATACTTTATTTAAAATCGGCCAGACCGTGCAGTTCGGAGGCCAGCCGCAATCATCGCAGAATCTGCAGTTCAAAAAAAATCAGGCCGGTCCGTTTGCTCAAAAAAATCGGCCAGCAGATGATTCATCATCTGCCAAACAAGTAGAATCAAAACAGCGCAACGAATCAGGAGAAAAAGTCGGCAGGAACGATCCGTGCCCGTGCGGAGCCACTAAGTCCGATGGTTCTCAGATAAAGTATAAAAAGTGCCATGGGAAGTAGAATAATTATCGAATATAAGGGATGATTAGGTTATTTTTGTGTAATGCTTGATTGATTTAATGGCCTTTTACAAGTAATTTTGGAGGTTTTGAGAAACAATTCAGATGTATGAAAACATTACATCTGAAATCTTCTTTTGCTAAATTATCACTTTGGTT
>JAHISB010000015.1 GCA_018818425.1 Patescibacteria group bacterium | reverse complement strand
TGTTGGATCGTCTCCCGGCAGCAAGGAGATTTCAGATGTAATGTTTTCATACATCTGAATTGTCTCTTAAAATCACCAAAATTGCTTGTAAAAGAACTATTAAATTAACTAACCATTACACATAATTAACCTAATCATCCCTAATATTCTAATAATCTATTAATCAAATACCCCGATAATCAGGCGGGGTTTTTGGATTAATCGCAAATCGCACTGACAACGCAGACCGCGCGAACATTCGCTGACCGCTGACATTTTTTGTCAGTGGTTCCCTCCATAGGCGGGCAGGCGTGGTAAGTCAGTGGCTGTTCGTGTCGTCAGTGATAGTTAGCGTTTCAAATAATCTAAAAATCAAGTATAATTAACTTATGCTCATCACCAAAGCTTCCGGCGAAAAGGCGCCGTTTATCAAAAAGAAATATGAAGAGTCCCTGCGAAGGGTTGGTTTGAGCGTGGCCGAAACCAAACAGATCGGCAACCAGATTTATCAGGATTTATATCCGGAAATTCCTTCGGACAAAATTTATATTAAAACTCATCAGTTTTTAAAAAAGAAGAATAAAATTTATGCGGCCAAGTACAGTTTAAAGCGGGCCATAATGAATTTAGGGCCCGGCGGCTACTTTTTTGAAAGGTTTATGGCGGCTGTTTTAAGGGAGTACGGCTATCAGACAAAATACAATCAATTTGTTTATGGCAAGTGCGTGGAGCACGAGGTTGATATCATCGCTCAAAGAGACAATAAAAAGTATATGGTAGAGTGCAAGTATCACACCAGCTCTGGCCGCAAGTCCGATTTAAAAATCGTGCTGTATACCTACGCTAGATTCTTAGATTTAAAAAACAGCCAGGGATTTAGCGAACCGGTTTTAATTACCAATACCAGCTGCACTTCCGAAGCCATCAAGTACGCTCGTTGCGTCGGGTTAAAAATAATCGGCTGGCGCTATCCTCAAAAAACCGAAAGTTTGGAGTATTATATTGAGTCAAAAAAACTGTATCCGGTTACTGTTTTAACCAGATTAAATAACCGCTTAAACAGAAGCTTTAGAGAACAGGGGATTGTTATGGCCGCTGATTTATTAAAATTTACCTCTCAATCGCTCTCTCAAAGATTTAGGATCAAAGAGAGCTTTGCCGGCAGTTTAATTAGAGAAGCCACCGAGCTTGTCAGCTAGTTATTATAATGCTATGATATATTTATATGAGTATTAAAAAGACACTTATCATCATTTCTTTATTATATATTGCTTATGTATTAGTAATGCCTTTTGCTGTGCCTAATTGTGGAATGAATGGTTTTTACGTCGGTTTTCCCAAACAGATGAACGAATGCCATAATGAAACGGGCCTGGCGCATATAGAAAAAATGGCCAATTTTTTGTTAAGCGGCAATGTTGTCAGCGTTTTTTTGTGGACAGCCCTTATTTTTTCGGTAGTGATTGCTGTTTTTAGCTATAAAATTAAGCTCATAATTCTTCCAAATTTTAAAAACCTTATTTCTAAAAAGGTTATCGGCCGGCTTAAACCTTTCGATAAATTATTGCTGGCTTATAAAAAAGGAATAATTCAAAATTTAACATTCTGCAGGATATAATTTTTAAGTTTGAAACTTAGGGTTTCAATCAGTTTTATTAATTATTAATCTTAAAAATTATGTCAGAAAACAAGCAGGGTGTTTTTTCATCCCACAATCCAAAAATTTCATTTATTATCGGCCTAATAGCCGGCGTATTGATTATTGGCACAATCGGCTTTTTTGTTTTGATAGGAACTATTACTTCTAGTAAAAGCGCTGCCGACAGTCAAAATCAAAAACCGGCCGGCAACCAGCCGTCAGCTCAAGCCCCGGCTCCATCGGCCGTCAGCAGAGTTAACATACCAATATCAGAAAGCGATCATATCAGAGGCAACAAAAATGCTCCGGTTACCATTGTCGAATTTTCCGATTACCAATGCCCATACTGCGCCCGCCACCATTCCACCATGCAGCAAGTTATGGCCCAGTACGGCAATCAGGTGGCCTGGGTCTATAAACATTTTCCTTTAGATTCAATTCATGACCAAGCCAGGCCGGCCGCCGAAGCCAGCGAGTGCGTTGGGGAGCAGAAAGGCGACGAGGGCTTTTGGCAGTTTACCGATGGATTATTCGAAAATCAAAGCAGTTTAGGCGCCGGTCTTTATAATCAATTAGCGCAGGTAATCGGTGTTGATATGGATAAATTTCAGGAATGCGTCAGCTCCAGGAAATATCAAGCAAAGGTTGAAGCCGATTATCAGGCCGGAATCAAAGCCGGTGTTACCGGCACGCCGGGCAACTTTGTTAATGGCATTCCGGTCAGCGGAGCAGCGCCTTTTGCTAACTTTAAGCAAATTATTGATTCAGAATTAAGCAAGTAGCATATGTTAAATAAATATTTAATTATCAGTTTGCTTGGAGGAGTTGTAATTTTTAGCGTTCTTAGTTTTTTACTTTTTGAGAATGTCGGTTATGTCAGATTATTAAGCCCGGCAGCAAGGCAGGCATACATTATTAAAGCCAGAGATTTCAGCATTCAAGAAGCTAAAAAACAAGGAGATTATCGCTGTTGCATCAACCCTCCCTGCACTATGTGTTATATGGAGCCAAATCAATGGAATAACTATACCGCCGGAACCTGCGCCTGCGACGATTTAATTGCCCAAGGCAAAGAGCCCTGCCCTCAATGCGCCCAAGCTCTTTCTTGCGACAGTCAAAAAGAAGCAACTAACTGCGAGGTTGATTTGGATTAAGCAAGATTAATTAAGAGTAATAAATAAGCCTGCCCTGCTCAATCATTGGTTGAGCAAGCCAGGCCCGATAAAAAATATGAAAAAGTTAATTTTAATTCTTCTGTCTTTTGTTTCATCCTTGCCTTTACCCGGCTATGCCCACGGAGATATTAGCGAGAACCATCATATGATGGGCATGTTTTGGGGCAATAGTTCCAGTTGGTTTGGCATGGGCTGGCTATTGATGATTCTGTTTTGGGCAGTGATTATTGTGGCTGTTACCGCTTTAATTAAATGGCTTATAAATCAGAATAAAAATGAGCCCAGAAACGAATCAGCTCTTCAAATTCTTAAAGAGCGTTATGCTAAAGGTGAAATTACTAAAGAGAAATACGAAGAAATGAAGAAAGATTTAATTAAGTAGATTGATAAATATATGCGTAAAAAACATCCAATTCGGTTATTGGCATTATTATTTTTATTTACAATATTTACGTTAAGCGGCTGTGTTAGTAAAGGAAATACCGATCAAAGCCAGTTAAATAATAACGCTCAATCATCAGGGTTCTCCGGGGAAAGCGAAGAGCTAAAGCGATCAGAAACAAATACCTGGCAAGCAGAATTTATTGGAGAAACCGGTGAACAGATATCAATAATCAACAGTCAAATAGCATTAGACAGCCAAGTATTTAATGACGGCCTAGCCCGTTTTTATAACACTGAACTTCAGGGCAAAACAATTTATTTTTTTGTTATTAAGGATAAAGACGGCATTTACAGAGCAGCTGCCAACGCCTGCCAGGTTTGTTTTAATTCAAGAACGGGCTTTCGCCAGGAAGGTGATTATATGGTTTGCAACAGCTGTCAAAATAAATATCCATTGGAAAAAATTGCTACAGAAAAAGGGGGCTGTAATCCGGCGCCCATCAACCCGAATTTAGAAGTTAAGAACGGCCAGATAATTATCAACCAGCAAGATTTAGAACGGGTTGCTAAATTCTTTTAATTACCGTTATACTTTAAAATTAATAGATAACAATTATATGAGTGAAAAATTTCCAGAAAATTCCCAAAATATTAAAAAGATATATATAGACGGCATGACCTGCGTTTCCTGCGAAACAATTATTGCCGATAAATTAAAAGGCATTGAAGGAATTGATGAAGTCTCCGTCTGCCATAAAAAAAGAATTGCAGAGTTTTCTTATAAAGACAAAGAACCTGATTTAAAGAAGATAGCCGAAAAAATAAAAGAGCTGGGCTACCAGGCCTCTTTAAATCCGTTTAAGGGGAAGGGGAAGCAAAAAACAACGGCTAAACAATGGCTTTATTCAATTTTAATTGTCGCGGGGTTATATTTATTGTATAGATTATTTAGTTATTTAGGCCTGCTAAGCTGGCTGAATATTGAGGCAACAAATATAACTTACAGCGTAGCTTTTTTAATTGGAATTGTTGCCTCGATGTCATCCTGTTTAGTGGTGGTTGGAGCGGTAGTTATTTCTTTTAGCGCTAAATATCAAACAAAGGGCAGTTTTTATCAAACTAATATTAAGCCGCATTTTCTTTTTCATTTTGGAAGACTGGCCACCTTTTTTATTCTTGGGGGATTCCTTGGGATAATAGGCGGCTGGTTAAATTTTTCTTCAGCTTTTATAGGCTGGTTTTCTGTTGTTATTGCCGTAGTTTTAGCTTGGCTGGGCTTGAATATATTAGGAGTGTTGCCATCGTTAAGTACTATTGGCATCCGCCTGCCTAAAGGGTCGATGAAAATCTGGAGCAACCTCAAAGAATCCGAACACGCCTTAGCGCCGATTATTTTAGGAGGATTTACTTTCTTTTTGCCTTGCGGCTTTACCCAAAGCATGCAGCTTTTTGCCATGTCTTCCGGCAGTTTTTGGACAGGAGCTATAACTATGTTTTTATTTGCTTTAGGAACAGCCCCGATATTAATTGGCCTGGGCATTACCACTGCTCGTTTTAAGAATACAAAAACAGCGGTATTTCAGAAAGCGGTAGGATTTATTGTAATATTATTTTCTCTTTATACTGTTTCTTCCGGCTTTGCTCTAGCGGGCATTAATATCGACCTGCTCAATAAAAAAGTTATAGGCGCAACTGCAGCCCGGAATAATATTCAGGTTATAGAAATGAATGTCAGCTATGGGGGGTTTTCACCGAATGTTTTCAAAATTAAAAAGGGCATACCCGTTAAATGGCTAATAAACGGACAGCAGGTATCTGGCTGTACTAACGAGATTATTTCTCCCTCGCTAGGCATTAAGCAGAAGATTTATCCGGGAGAAAATATAATAGAATTTACTCCAGATAAAACAGGAACCATCGGTTTTAGCTGCTGGATGGGCATGGTCAGAGGCAAGTTTATTATTGAAGAGGGGGAAACTAATTCATCAAATTACGCTCCATCAGCTATTCAGGATAACAGTTTAAATACCGGCTGCAGCGGCGGGGGAGTTTGCGGAGGAACCTGCGGCGCCGCTGGCTGCGGCTGCGGAGCTAGCAGATAATCAATAATTAAATTATAATTTAATCATCTCTCATATGAAATATACTTATTCCATTAAAGGCATGCATTGTGCGTCGTGCGCCTTGTCTATAGAGAAGGAACTGAATAAACAACTGGAAATAAAATCGGCCGTGGTTAATTTTGCCAACGAAAAGCTGACTTTGGAAGTTGAGGGGGAGCCGGACATCGAAAAACTCAAAAAGGTTATAGGCAGAGTCGGTAATTATCAGTTAATTATGCCAGAAGATAATCAACATCATCATAAAGAACATCAACATAGTCCAGAAGTTAGCAAGCAAAAAAAGTTAATGATTTGGTCAGTAGTTTTAACTACTGCCATCTTCCTAGTAAATTTCAGCCAAGGGCTGACTGGCCTTTGGCCAGGGCTCGTGGATTTTGCCGGCAAAAATCTATTGATGCTAATTTTGGCCACGCCTGTTCAGTTCTACATCGGCGCTCAATTCTATCGCGCTACCTGGCCGGCTTTAAAGCGTTTAAGGGCCAATATGGATACTTTAATTGCTATGGGAACATCAGTCGCTTACTTCTTTAGCTTGGCAGTAATAATTTTTCAAAAAGGCAGCCATGTTTATTTTGAAACTGCGGCCGCTATCATCACCTTAATTGTCGTCGGCAGGTATTTGGAAGCCAAAGCTAAGTCGCAGGCCTCTAATGCCATTAAAAAATTGTTAGAACTGGGAGCTAAAAAAGCGACGGTCATCAGAAACAATCAAGAATCAGAAATCGATATTAGCGAAGTCAAGGCAGGCGATATTATTTTAGTCAAGCCCGGCGGAAAAATTCCGGTTGACGGCGAAGTTACCGAAGGCCATTCATCAATAGATGAATCCATGGTTTCCGGCGAAAGCATCCCAATAGAAAAATCTGTCGGCGATCTGGTAATTGGCGCTACTATCAACCAAAAAGGCGTTTTAAAGTTCAGGGCCACCAAAGTCGGCAAAGACACCATGCTTCAGCAAATCATAAAAATGGTGGAAGAAGCCCAGGGCTCAAAAGCGCCGATTCAGCGGCTGGCCGATAATATTTCGGCAGTTTTTGTGCCGGTTGTCATTTCAATTGCTCTGATAACTTTTTTTGGCTGGAGCTTTTTATCCGAAGCCGGCTTAACCTCGGCAATTATCAACGCTGCGGCAGTTTTGGTTATTGCCTGCCCCTGCGCTTTGGGCTTAGCCACGCCGACTTCCATTATGGTCGGTTCGGGCAAGGGCGCGGAGAACGGGATACTTATTAAAAATGCTGAAAGCCTGGAAAGGGCTCATAAAATTACTACTGTGGTGTTTGATAAAACCGGAACCATTACTAAGGGACAGCCGGAAATCACCGACATCAATACAGTCAGCCATGCTGTGACAACATCAGAATTACTAAAGCTGGCCCGGTCTTTAGAAAAAGTCAGCGAACATCCTTTGGCTTCTGCTTTTAGTAATTATGCCAGAAAAAATAATATTGAGGATTATAAAGTCGAAAAGTTTCAGTCAGTCACCGGTAAAGGCATTAAAGGATTTATTAATAATCAAGAAATCGCTTTAGGCAACCAGCAATTACTCAAAGAATTAAATATAACAATGAACCCTGTTTATCAAGCAATCTTTGATAATTACGCAGACGAAGGTAAAACTCCCGTGGCTATAATCAAAGACAAAGAAGTAATTGGACTAGTGGCAATTGCTGATGAAATTAAAGAAACTTCTATTATAGCTTTAAAGAAGCTGAAATCATTAAACATTAAAACAATAATGCTGACCGGCGATAAAGAGGCGACTGCCCAAGCCATTGCTAAAAAAGTCGGTATTGATGAAGTAGTGGCCGAAGTTTTGCCGGATGATAAAGTCAAAAAAATCAAAGAGCTGCAAAAAGCAGGCGATGTTGTGGCTATGGTCGGTGATGGCATCAACGATGCGCCGGCCTTGGCTCAAGCCGATGTGGGACTGGCCATAGGTACCGGTACTGATGTAGCCATAGAATCAGCCAATATCACTTTGGTCCATGGCGATTTAATAAAAGTTGCCGAAGCCATCTACTTAAGCAAAAAGACCATTGTCAACATAAAACAAAATCTTTTCTGGGCCTTCTTTTATAATTCAATCGGCATACCACTGGCAGCCCTGGGAGTGTTCAGCCCGATTTTTGCCGCCGGCGCCATGGCGTTTTCATCGATTTCTGTGGTTCTTAATTCTTTGAGGTTGAAAAAGATAAAATTATAATGATTTGACTAAATTCATTGATTTCATTAAGATATACCAGCAAGAATCATTATTTATCATAGATAATTCACCGATCTATCACCCCTCGACAAGCTCAGGGTCTGTCGACCGATGAATCACAGATCAATCACGGATTTTAATATCAGCGAGCCATCTGTGCGTTATCAGTGAACTGTCAGCGATTTATCCGCGATTTTATGAAACGCATAGAAGAAATCATTGAATTAATAGAAATCACCGGCGATAAGTGCATTATTCTTCATCAGGAAAGGAGCAGCGCTTACGTGGTGATGAAATTTGAGGATTATAAAGGTTTTTATAAGAATCATTTGTATCCGCCAGAAAATCAAGCTAGTCAGCGCGGTCAGGCCGAATCAGTCGTTCAATCTGTAAACCAGCCCGAGCCAAAAAAGATAGAGTCAAAAATCAGGCCCATTCCGCAAAGGCCGGTAGATGTTCAGCAATTTGAAATAAAAAGGCCTGTTCTCCAAAATTTTGATGATGAAGATGTCTATTATCCGGAACCGTTGATTGAGTGATGTTGAAAACTTTGGGAAAATGGGTGTTAGTTGCTAAGTTATTAATTTCATCTTTTACCGATTAACACTGAGACACACTGACAGTTCACGGATTATTCACTGATGACCCACTGATATCAGTGTAAAATCCGTGCGGATCAGTGAACTGTCAGTGTGTCTCAGTGAGTGTGTTTCGGCGATAGTTAACAAATTGATGAAATTTTGCTAAAATTAGCCCAAAATAGTTATTTTTTAATAATTCTAACAAAAAACACTTGCAATTTTTTCTACTGTTTGTTATAATCAACCCTGAATTTTCGATAAATTAATTATTACTAAGCTAAACGGCTGGGTAAAACCGTGGGTCCTTCGCATAAAGCTTCGGACCACGGGTCGTTTATTAAGGAGTTAATCTTATGGCCGAAGCATTTAACCGCTCAAAGCCACACATTAATGTTGGTACTATTGGTCACGTTGACCATGGTAAAACTACTTTAACCGCCGCTATTTTAAAAGTTTTAGCCGGCAAAGGTTTAATGGCTTCTAATAAGTCTGTAGACCAAATCGATAACGCTCCGGAAGAAAGAGAGCGCGGCATTACTATTGCCACTGCTCATGTGGAGTACGAAACAGAAAAAAGGCACTATGCCCATGTGGACTGTCCGGGACACGCCGATTATGTTAAAAACATGATTACCGGCGCAGCTCAAATGGACGGCGCTATTTTAGTTGTCAGCGCGTCTGACGGGCCGATGCCGCAGACCAGAGAACATATTCTGCTGGCTCGCCAGGTCGGTGTTCCTTATATTGTGGTTTATTTGAATAAAGTTGATATGGTTGATGACAAGGAACTCATCGATCTAGTTGAAGAAGAAATCAAAGATCTTTTAAAAAAGTATGAATTCCCGGGCGACGAAATTCCTATTATCAGAGGCAGCGCTTTAAAAGCTTTAGAAGATCCCAGCGGCGAGTATGGCCAATCTATTATGGATCTTATGAATAAGCTTGATGAATATATTCCGGAGCCGAAAAGAGACACTGAAAAGCCATTTTTAATGCCTATTGAAGATATTTTTTCTATTGAAGGCCGAGGCACGGTGGCTACCGGCCGTATCGAAAGAGGCATTATCAAGGTTAATGAGGAAGTGGAAATTGTGGGCATTAAAGATACCCAAAAAACCGTAGTAACCGGCATAGAAATGTTTAATAAGTCTTTAGACGAGGGCCGGGCCGGCGATAATGCCGGTATTCTGCTTCGAGGCACTAAAAAAGACGACATTGAAAGGGGCCAGGTTATTGTTAAGCCAGGCGCGGTTACTCCTCATACCGAGTTCGAAGCCGAAGTTTATATTCTATCTAAAGATGAAGGCGGTCGGCATACCCCGTTCTTTAAGGGCTATAAGCCCCAGTTTTATATTCGAACTACCGATGTCACCGGCGAAGTAGAACTGCCGGAAGGAACAGAAATGGTTATGCCGGGCGATACTGTAAATTTTAAAGTTAAGTTAATCAACCCCATTGCTTTAGAAGAAAAACAACGGTTTGCTATCAGAGAAGGCGGCCATACCGTTGGCGCAGGCGTGGTAACTAAAATTATTAAGTAAATTTTATTATCCCCCCGTCTCGAGCGAAGTCGAGAGGCGGGGGGTTTAAATAATAATGTTCTTTTAAACCCATGATTAATAAAACAGACAAGACAACAAAAAATTCAGAAGAAAATCAAGAACCCCTAAAACCAAAAGTAAGAATCAAGATTAGAGCTTTCGATCATAAAATTATTGATCAGTCCACTAAAACCATTATAGAAACCGCTAAAAGGAGCGGCGCCCAGTTAGTGGGCCCTATTCCATTGCCTACGGAAAAAAATAAATACACTGTTTTAAAATCAACCTTTGTTCATAAGGATTCCCGTGATCAGTACGAAATGCGCACCCATAAGCGGCTGATTGATATTATAGAGCCAAATCAGCAGACCATCGATTCATTGATGAGCTTGAATTTACCGGCGGGCGTTGATGTGGAAATCAAAATGCTCTAAAAGAATATTGATAAATTTTTGTATTAATAACCCATTGTTAGTTTAATAAGTTTGATAAGTTTAGTAAGTATCATCTGATTTTAAGAATGAGCTTAGCAACTTATCTGACTTATCCGACTTATTAAACTAACCGGAAGTGTTGATAACGAAATTTATCAATTGAAAGTAAATTAATTTCATTAAATTTAAATAAAATTTGGCTTAAAAGTATCATCCTTCGCCTCTCACTCGCTACACTCGCTCGAGGCTTCGGATGATAGCAAAGGCCGCGATGTTATCGAGAATCACTCACACAAACCTACTCGGCTTGGTTTAGTCCAAGTGAGCCGGGTTGGTGGCGAGGAATACGATAGGATCACGGTTTTTGCGTTATTAAACACTGATGGTTCACCGATAACGCACTGATTACTCACAGATCGAGCTTAAGCTCGACGGATATATCGGTGTGTCATCCGTGGGCCATCAGTCGATAGACCCCGAGTTTATCGAGGGGCGAACTATCAGTAAAATATGAAATTCATTCTAGGCAAAAAACTTAATATGACCCAGGTTTTTCAGGATAATGGCAATGTGATTTCAGCCACTATCGTGGAAGCAGGGCCTTGCCAGGTTACTCAAGTAAAAACCGCTGATAAAGATGGCTATGTTGCTGTTCAGCTTGGTTTTGGCCAAAAAAGAAAACTCTCCAAATCTTTAACAGGACATTTAAAAAGTTTGCCCAAATTTAGATATTTAAAGGAAGTTAGAGCCGAAGATGCTGATAGTTTTAAAACGGGTCAAGAGATAACCGTCAAAATGTTTCAACCGGGAGATGCAATAAAGGTTACCGGAGTTTCTAAAGGCAAGGGTTTCCAGGGAGTGGTTAAGCGTCATGGCTTTCATGGCTCTCCTGCCTCTCATGGCCATAAAGATCAGCTTCGGATGCCCGGTTCAATCGGCACTACAGATCCAGCCAGGGTTTTTAAAGGGAAAAGAATGGCCGGTCGGATGGGCGGCGATCAAGTGACCGTTGCCAATTTAGAAATTATTCAGATTGATCCTGAACAGAATTATTTATATATCAAAGGAGCTCTGCCGGGCGCTCGCAACAGTTTAATTTTAATTCAGGGCCCCGGGGAGCTTAAAGAGGCTGAACAATCCAAAAAAGAAAAGAGCGAAGATGAACCAGTAGAATCTTCTGTTAATCCGATAGATAAAGTAGAATCTAAACCTGAAGAAAAATCAGAAGAACATTAGAGCATTAGAACATTAGAGCATTAGAACATTAGAACATTTGAACATTGGAACATAGGATCAGATCATTAGAATATAAGCCCAAATGCTCTCATGCTCCCATGCTCCCATGTTCCCATGTTCCCATGAATTAATAATATGCCAAAAGTAAAAGTTTACAATTTAAAAGGCGAGGAAGTTAAAGAAGAGGAATTGGATCCTAAATTTTTTAATATAAAAATCAAGCCAGCAGTAGTTCAGCAAGTTGTTGAAGCCCAGCTGGCTAACAGCCGGCAGGTTTTAGCGCATACTAAAGGCCGAAGCGAAGTTAGAGGCGGAGGCCGTAAACCCTGGAAGCAAAAAGGCACTGGCCGGGCTCGCCATGGCTCTATCCGCTCTCCTTTGTGGAAAGGCGGGGGCGTGACTTTTGGCCCGACCAAGGAAAGAAATTTTTCTAAAGCTGTTAATAAAAAAGTTAAAAAGAAAGCGGTTCAGATGGTCTTGGCCGATAAAGCCAATAATAATAAACTTATTTTAGTTGAGGGATTGCAGTTAGATGCCGCCAAAACTAAAAAGTTAGTAGAAATTTTGAATAAACTGCCAATTAAAAATAAAAAGGTTTTAATTGCTTTGGTAAAAAAGAGCGATTCCGTTATTAGAAGCGCTAAAAATCTTCCCCAAGTAGAAACTTTGCCGGCCGCCAGTTTAAATGTTGTTGATTTGCTGAATTACCCGTATTTATTAATGCCGGTAGCGGCTATTAAAAAAGTTATCGAAACTTATTCTTAAAAATATATGGGATTTTTTAATAAATTTGTAAAAAAGACCGATAAAAGCAAGAAGCAGGCAGGCGATCAAAAAGCTCGGGAAAAGCTCAAAGCTAAGGAAAAGGGTGATGAAAAGCTTAGGAAAGATTTAACTTTAACTGAACTTAAAGAGAAACAAGAGCAAAAACCGGCTGCCGGCAAGCAGGAGGCCGTCAAGACCGTCAGAGAAACTACTAAAAAGGAAGACACTAAAGAGGCCTACAAATACTTAATTCGCCCTTTAGTTACCGAGAAAGGCACTTATTTAGGCGCACAAAATAAATATATTTTTGAAGTAAGCCGGGCGGCTAATAAAATTGAAATTAAAAAAGCCATTAAAGCAGTTTATGGCGTTAATCCCACTAAAGTCAATATTATTAATTTATCAGGGAAAAAGATTCGTTACGGCAGAATTCGCGGAGAAACTAAAGCCGCTAAAAAGGCCGTCGTCACTCTTAAAGAAGGAGAATCGATCCAGGTTTACGAAGGCGTCTAATTATTAGAATATTTGAGTATTAGATTATTAGAATAATAGAGATTACTAATAATCTATCAACCTACGATTCTAATAATCTATGAATCTAATAGTCAAATAATAATATGGCCATTAAAATATACAAACCAACCACTCCTGGCAGAAGAAAAACCTCTGTTTTGGCCAGTTCGGATTTGAGCAAAGCCAATCCTTGGAAAAAGTTATTACGGACTAAAAAAAACAGCGCCGGAAGAAATAATCAGGGCAGAATTACTGTTCGTCATCAGGGAGGCGGAGTCAAGAGAAAGCTTAGAGAAGTCGATTATAAACAAGATAAATTTGATATTCCCGCCCGAGTGGCTTCTATTGAATATGATCCCAACCGCAATGCTAGGATTGCTTTGCTTAATTATTGTGATGGTGAGAAAAGATATGCCATAGCCCCGGTTGGTTTAAAAGCGGGCAATCAGGTTGTTTCTTCAAAAACCCATTTTCAATTAAGAATCGGCAATCGTTTTCCGCTGGAATTGATTCCGGCCGGAACCATGGTTTATAATGTTGAATTAGAGCCCGGCAAAGGCGGCAAGCTTGCCCGTTCTGCCGGCAGCGGCATAACTTTAATGGGAATCGAAGGAAAATATGCCCAATTAAAAATGCCTTCCGGAGAGATAAGATTAGTATCTAAGGAATGTTTGGCCAGCATTGGCCAAGTTTCTAACGTTGATTTTAAAAATATTCGTTGGGGCAAAGCAGGCAGAATGAGACACAGGGGCATTAGGCCGACGGTCCGCGGCAAAGCAATGAATCCCGTTGACCACCCTCATGGCGGCGGCGAAGGCAAAAATCCTATTGGTCTTAAAAAAGGCCCTAAAAATGTTTATGGTAAAAAGGCGCTGGGCGTTAAGACTCGCCGGGCTCATAAGGTCAGTGATAAACTGATAATCAGAAGAAGAAAGAAGAGGAAGAAATAATTAATAGACCATTAGAATATTAGGGATGATTAGGTTATTTTTGTGTAATGCTTGATTGATTTAATGGCCTTTTACAAGTAATTTTGGAGGTTTTGAGAAACAATTCAGATGTATGAAAACATTACATCTGAAATCTTCTTTTGCTAAATTATC
>JAHISB010000014.1 GCA_018818425.1 Patescibacteria group bacterium | reverse complement strand
TGTTGGATCGTCTCCCGGCAGCAAGGAGATTTCAGATGTAATGTTTTCATACATCTGAATTGTCTCTTAAAATCACCAAAATTGCTTGTAAAAGAACTATTAAATTAACTAACCATTACACATAATTAACCTAATCATCCCGAATATTCTAATATTCTAATAATTTAACGTCCGCTTAAAATTACCTCTCTGGCCAGTTTCTCGTAAGCCCTGGCGCCCCGGCAGTAAGGATTATATTCTAAAATTGACTGGCCAAAAGACGGCGCTTCGGCCAGTTTAACATTTCTGGGAATAACCGAACGGAAAATTCTTCTGGGAAAATATTGGTATAATTCATTAAAAACTGATTCCGAAAGCCGGCTCCTGCCGTCATACATTGTTAGCACTGCTCCCAGAATATAAATGTCGGGCTTGAGATTATTCTGAATTAAGCTAATAGTATGCAACAGCTGGCTTAAGCCTTCCAGCGCATAGTACTCGCACTGTACTGGAATCAGCAGTTCGGTGGCGGCCACCATGCTGTTTAAAGTTAAAAGTCCCAAAGAAGGCGGACTGTCTATTAAAATAAAATCGTAATCTTCGCAGACCCTTTGCAGATTATCCGAAAGTAAAAATTCCCGGCGCGGCAGATTAACCAGTTCCACATTGGCGCCCGCTAAATTCAAATTGGCCGGAGCCAGATGAAGCCCTGCTAAATTGGAAGGCAAAATAACTTCTTCAATATTCAGGGGCCCGTTGACCAAAACTTCGTAGATGCCTCTTTCTAATTGGCGATAATCAAGGCCTAAACCGGAAGAAGCGTTGCCTTGCGGGTCAATATCAACAAGCAAGACTTTTTGGCCGAAAGCCGAAAGATAAGCCGCTAAGTTGACGGCTGTGGTTGTTTTGCCCACCCCGCCTTTTTGATTAACAATGGAAATTATTCTGGCCATAACTGAACTTAATTATACTGGAAATTAAAGGATGGAGCAATAAAAAAACTGCTTGCTAAGCAATTTAAAATTATTTTGCCGAAATGGTGCCGATGGACGGAGTCGAACCGTCATGAGGTTGCCCCCACAGGTTTTTGAGACCTGCGTGTCTACCAATTCCACCACATCGGCCTTTGTAGAGCGCTTCTCGACTATTGTTCGAGGCACTCAACTAATTGGTAGCGGCGGAGGGACTTGAACCCCCGACCAACAGCTTACTCGCCCCGCACCAATAAATCTTTGTATCAGTAGAAATTTATTGGTACCGGCGGGTGGATTCGAACCACCGACCTCGGGCTTATGAGTCCCACGCTCTAACCAACTGAGATACGCCGGCGATATCTATAAATTTTAACAAATATCATCAACTGCGTTTTATCTACCCCAGCCATCTTTCGGCCAATCAATTTTATTTTATTTGCTTCACTATAACCTTGTTTGGCGCAGCCAACCGAAGCTTTAGCGAAGGTTGGTTGCGGGGGCCGGACTCGAACCGGCGACCTCGAGGTTATGGGCCTCGCGAGCTGCCAACTGCTCCACCCCGCGTCGTTATGTTAGATATAATTTATAAATATAAATAAAATTTTTAAAATACAATCGCTTTGCTGCCCCAGCCAAAGGATTCAAGCCATAGGCTGATAGGCCTTTTGGCCTAGGTCCGCCTCTGGCGGAAACTGCTCCCTGCCTGCCGGCAGGCAGGCGCCCCGCGTCGCTATGCGTTGTTAAAAGACTTTTGGAAGTATAAACGAAAATCAACATAATGTCAAGAAAATAGGGGTGCTCCGATACTAAGCATCGGAGTTTGTTTATTATTTGAAAAGTGGGTAGAACCACGTCTCGCACGCCGTAGGGGCACAAAATTTTGTGCCCCTACTTATTTTGATATCCGTTTTGGCTCCGCTATCTCTTCCTTCACCAATAGCGGAGGGCTTGACGCGGAGGCGTGTCAACCTTAAACAAAAAAACTCCCTTTAAGAGAATTTTTTATGATAAATGATTATCCTAATTACTGACTATTCTCTTCGGCTTCTTCAGCGGCTGTTGCATCTGCCCAGTCTGCTCTATAAAATAATGACTGCAAGTTCTCCGAAACTAAATAGACATTATCGCTGCCCTGCCATCTGAAAAAACCGCTGGCCGGCAAAGGACCATATTTGCCCGGATAAAAATCAGCTAGCAAATTTTCGGATTGATAAAGTTTGACGTTGATGGCTGCGGCATCGACCTGGTAATCCGGCTGCTTGACCGTATTGGTAGAGATTAGTTCTTTAATTTTAATTTGAGTCAAGCTGCTTAAAATATTATTGATGGCTGTCTGGTCGGCCGGCAAATAATTTTGAGAAGCAACCAGCCATTGCTCGTTCTGTTTTTCTAAAATAGCGGTGGATTCTGGGCTGGTGATTTCTATTTTAGTGATTAACAAGGTGTCCAGACTGCCAAAAACCAGATTATTTTCTTCTTCAATAGATCGCTGATTAATGTATTGCCAGCCATAATAACCTGCTCCCAAAATAATTAAAATAATCAGTAAAATTAAAGTTGAGTTGAATTTCTTTTTAGGTTTCATAATTCATCAAAAAAACTCTTTTTGCGCCGCATTATGAATCTTAATAAGCCGTAAATCACCGCCAAAACCGCCGGCCCGAAAATCATTAAATATTTAATAGCGCTTCTTTGGCTGGCGGAAAGTTCCTTAAGCCCTCTGTCGGTAATATCTTTGGAACGAATGGAGATTAAATCGGCGTCCTGGATCAGGCCGTCAATGATATTTTGAATATAAACCTGATTGCCGGCAAAATTCTGCAAAAAGTTATCGGTCAAAAAATCGGCATCGCCCATTACTATAATTCTGGCCCAGCCGGTATGGTCTAAAAATTCTTCGCTGGCCGACTGCTTAACCGGCGGAGCGGGAATTTCTTTGCCCTTAAAATAGCTGTCAAAAGCGCCAAAAGCAGAGACGGCCAAAGAGTACTGTCTTTGAGCGGCCGGATTAAACGTTGCTTGCTGGTTCTGCGGGTCTAAATTAAAATTTTCTGCCTGCGACCATGCCTTATTGGTAGTTTTGGCCAAATAAGCAACTTCTCTGTTTTCCTCGCCGCCCGCATATTCCACGCTGCTGACCCATGGCAAAACCAAACTTTCCAGCTGGCTGACCATGATGTTCTCTTTATCAAAACCCTGGGCAATAACTTTGACCCACAAGGGATAAGGCACAAAAAATTGAACAAAGCCCTGGCTGAAATTAGCCATTTCGTTGGAAACATCGGCGATTAAGTTTTGATTGACTTTAAAGCCGTAATTTAATAAAAGATTGTCCAAATTATTATCAATAATCTGGGGCTGCAGACTGCTGCTAACTCCGATCTTTTCGTTTAAAACCAATAAACTTCCGCCACGCATCAAAAACTGGTCAATAATGTATAACGACCTGTCGTCGTAAGCTTCGGCAGGGCCGGCGATAATTAAAGCGCTGATGTAATCGGGTACCAAACTGCCGCTGGACAAGTCAAAATCCTGCAGAAAATACTGCTTGCCTACCAGCTTGGTTAAAATTGTTAAATTATTAACGCCCTTTTCTCCGTGGCCGGCGGCCAAGGCCAGGCGCGGCTGCTCGTCGCTGATGACTTTTTTAATAGCCAGAGTCAAGTCGTATTCAAACTTTTTGACATTTTCAATAACCGGCAGAGCTTCTGTTTTATCGCCGTACATCACCGCTATGCCTAAATAACCGCTGGTGACCTGGTATTTGTCGTTTTCCAAAACATTAAACTGCAGCTTGGGTATGCCCAGCGACTGAACCTCTTTTTCTAATTCCGGGTCTGTTACCGGGTCCAGATATTCAATTTTTAATTTGGAGCCGGCATAATTTTGGTACTCTTTCAGCAAATCTTCAACTTCCTGGCGGGTAGTCAGCAAATAATTAGGCAGTTCTTTGGAAAAATAAACTTTAAGGTTGACCAAGTCGTCCAAATTATTCAATAACTGTTTAGAAGTTTTAGACAAGCTGTATTGCTTGCCTTGAGTAAAATCTAATCTTAACGAAAACTGATTAATAATCAGCATGACCACAATTAAAATGCCCAGCATTAAAACTGTTCTAATGTATGTCTGATGTTTTAATGATCTGCGATTCATAATTAACTCTAACTGATTATTGACATTTTATTTCCAGTTCCTGGAAGCTAAAGATTTAATATTTAAAAACAGAAAAAAGAAGATAAATGCCCCAAAATAAATAAGGTCTCTTAAATCCAAAACGCCCCGGGCCAGGCTGTCGTAATGAGAACTTAAACCGATGTTTTTAAAAATAGTGCCTAAAAAACTGCCTAAAGAATTGATAACCAAACCATCGCTGACAATAAAAAAGATGAAGCATAAAATAGCGGTCATTAAAAAAGCCACAATCTGATTTTTCGTCAACGAGGAAATAAACAGTCCCAAAGCCAGATAGCTGGCAGTCAGAAACAGCGCGCCTAAATAACCGCCAATTACCGGCCCCCAATCCAGATTGCCCAGGGCCGAAACGGTAATTGGCAAAGCCAGCGATAAAACCAAAGCTATTATAATAAAAGCTACGCTGGACAAAAATTTAGCCATTACCGCTTCCCTGTCTTTAAGAGGAACGGTCAGTAATAATTCAATGGTGCCGCTTCTTTTTTCTTCGGCCCAGCTGCGCATGGTAATGGCCGGCACTAAAAACAGCAGCAGCCAGGGCATAAAGCCGAAAAAATCCCTTATGGAAGCCTGGTTGACTACAAAGAATCGTTGAAAAAACAGCCAGCTGCTAAAAACTAAAAAGATGCTTAAAAAAATATAAGCCATAGGCGAATTAAAATAGCTTTGCAGTTCTTTTTTAAAGATGATGTAGACTTTGTTCATATCATTATAATTCCGAATTCAGAATTTTGAATTTCGATTAAATTTTGAATTAATTAATTAGTAGTCAATTCTCTAAAAATATCTTCTAGATTGACTTGTTCCTGATTCATGCTTAACAGCTCCCAATTATTTTCCACGACTTTCTTAAAAATAATTTCTCGGGGGTCGCCTCCTGCGGCCACCTCTATTTTGTAGCCATGGCCCTGTTCAAACTGCTTGGGCAGTAAAAAAACCGCTTTAACGCCCTCAATTACTCCCAAAACTTCTTTAACTTTATCCGGCTCCGCCCCTTTAATCTGGCAGATAATATATGACTGGCCTCTGGCCTTGGCCCTAAGCTCCTCGGGCGTGCCGGCGGCCACGATTTTACCTTCGTTAATAATAATGACCCGGCTGCAGACGGCCTGCACTTCTTGGAGAATATGAGTGCATAAAATAACTGTTTTTTGCGCCCCGATTTTTTTGATTAAATCCCTAATTTCTACAATCTGGTTAGGGTCCAAGCCCGAGGTCGGCTCGTCTAAAATTAAAATATCCGGCTCGTGAACCATGGCTTGAGCTAAGGCCGTCCTTTGTTTGTAGCCCTTGGAAAGTTCGCTGATATTTTGTTTAAGTACTTTTTCTAAGCCGCAGACCTTGACAATCTCTTTGATTTTGGAGGCCAGTTTGGCTTTTTTAATTCCCCTAAGCTCGGCCATAAACTTTAGATATTCATAAACTTTCATATCGGTGTATAAAGGCACGCTTTCCGGCAGATAGCCGATTTTTTCTTTAATGGCTAAAGAATCGGCCAGCAGGTCCAGATTGTCTATGTTAACATCTCCGCTGGTGGGCGCAATAAAACCGGTCAGAATCTTCATAGTGGTGGTTTTGCCGGCGCCGTTAGGCCCTAAAAAGCCCAAAACTTCGCCTCTTTTAACTTCAAAAGAAATGCCGTCCAGGGCTTTAATATCGCCGTAATGCTTTTTTAAGTTTTCCACTTTAATCATATTGATGTATTGTATATTGTAAACAAAAAATAAAAATTGTTCAAATCCTGCCTCTTAATATTTCATGGTAAATTAACAGTAGGTACGCGCCGAGGTGCGTACCTACTTAAATCTGATGAACTTTGACCAGATTCATATTTTTGGACCGGCCGACCGGCTGGCCGGTAACAATAATTATTTTATCGCCCGGCCGGACTAATTTTTGGCGTTTGACTAAAGTTAATGATTTTTCTATCAGCTCATCCATATTTTTACAAACCGGCATCATTTCCGGATAAATGCCCCAGACTAAAGCCAGCTGGCGTTCTACGGCCGGCTGGTTAACCAAAACAATAATTCTGGTTTCCGGCCGATAGCGGGCAATCATCCGGGCGGTGTAGCCGGAATCGGTAGCCGCCACAATGGCCTTGGCTTTAATGTCTTTGACCAATTCAAAAACCGATTCGGAAATGGCTTTGGTAACCGGCAGTTTTTTCTCCCTAAAATAACCAAGCTGCATATCGTCGTAAGGCGATTGTTCGGTGCGCTCAATGATCTGGTCCATAATTTTGACTGCTTCCACCGGATATTGGCCAAAAGCCGTTTCGCCGGAAAGCATCACCGCGTCGGCATGGTCAATCACCGCATTAGCCACGTCCGAAACTTCGGCGCGGGTCGGGCGCTGGCTTTTAATCATCGATTCCAGCATCTGGGTGGCCACCAGCACTGGCTTGCCTGCTGTTAAGCAAAGCTTGATAATGTCTTTTTGAATAACCGGCACTTTTTCCGGAGAAACTTCTACGCCTAAGTCGCCGCGGGCCACCATAATGGCATCGGCTTCTTTAATGATAGCTTTGATATTTTTAACGGCCGACTCACGCTCGATTTTGGCCATCACCTGAACTTGGGATTTAGGACTATATTTTTTTATAAACTTCCTCAGCCTTTTTAAGTCTTTAGCCGAACCCACAAAAGAAAGGGCTACATAGTCAATGCCCAGCTTTAAGCCAAATTTTAAATCGTTGATATCCTTGGGAGTGATAACTGGAATCTTCAGATCGATTTTAGGAATATTAACTCCCTTGTTAGAAAAAATAAAACCGCCTCTTATTACTTTGGCAATTAAATGGTCTGGATTAACTTTAATGACCTTGAGGTCAACTTGGCCGTCATAAATTAAAAGGTGGTTGCCTTGAGCCAAAGCCTCGGTTAATTTTGGATATTTAATGGGAATAATTTTTTTACTCAACGACTTATTCCCAGCCAGCGGAAACTTATCTGATTTGATTATCACCTCTTCATTTTTTATAAGCTCCAAACCTTTTTCGCCAATTTCGCCGAGTCTGATCCTAGGGCCCTGCAAATCTTGAATAATCGCCAAGGGGGTCTTTAATTTTTTACTGACTTTCTTTAAATTATTTATGGCCTTTTTATTGCTTGACAATGTGCCGTGAGAAAAATTAAAACGGCCGACATTCATGCCTGCCCTGACCATTTTAGTTAAAATTTTTTCGCTACTACAAGACGGACCGATAGTAGCTACTATCTTGGTTCTTTTCATATTCGTGTATCGCTGTTCGTGTATCGCTGTTCGTGTATCGCAAATCACTAATCACTAATCATATATCTAATATTAACGATACACGATATACGATATACGATATACGATTAAAGATTTATCTTCTTGGCGTACTTGCCTAAAACCGGCATTTCCCAGTACCTGCCCTGAATGGCGTTCATTATGCCCATAACCGCCAGAATAATTACCGCCACAAACAACAGCCAGCCGATTAAGGGTATCCAAAAAATCAGCCAGCCAATCAGCTCCAGAACAAACAGGATTAGTCCCTGCTTAGCATGGAACTGGGCAAATTTAGAATCCCTTTTTAAAAACAGGGGGATTAAACAAAGAATCCAAACGTAGCCGATGGCGGCCAGCATTTTGTTTTCTTCGATGTCTTTGTCTTTGGGAGCATTGTCCATAAAATTATTTTGTTAATTGTTTAGCAAATAATATATAAACCAGCCAAGTAATCACCGCGCCTATTAAGGCCATTAATAAAGGGCCGCCAATTAGATTGAAAAAGGTCCATAACTGAAAATACCAAAAAAGCTGAAAAACAGCCAATACACAACCGGTAACCAAACCGCCCATAGCTCCGGCAAAAACCATCTGCATTTTAGTGGCTTTATAATTTTTAATAGCTGTAATAGCTAAATAAATGAAAAGAATAATTCTGGCTGCCATAACCAGATAATCAAAAATCTGCTCGTTCCATAAATAAAAATATTTAGTCTGCATCACCCTGACTCCTAATTCGATAATCAACAGGATAAACATTGGCCATAAAGCCACCTCTTTATACCACTTTAAGTCCCGGCCATAAAAAACCTCGCCAAAACCACTGATTTTAGCTGAATTTTTTTGCTCTCTGGATTGAGCTTTGCGCTCCATCTCTTCTTTAATGCTGTCATCTTGCTCTTCCCAGGGAAAATCATTGGAATACTTTATATCTCTTTTGTGTTGGTTTGAAAGCATAGCTACTATATATTATAAGATATTTTAAATTTTCCGTAAACCTCATCTTATCTTATTGGGCGAAGGCAAACCAAAAACGCCCTCTTGATCTTCTTAAGGGGGCGCTTTTGTATTTTAAGTAAAAACTGCTAATTAGTAACCCATGTCCATGCCGCCGGGCATGCCGTGAGCATGCTCGTCTTTTTTCTCGGGCAAATCGGTTACAATTGCTTCGGTAGTCAAAAAAAGCGAAGCAACAGAAGCGGCATTTTCCAAAGCGCTTCTAGTCACCTTGGTTGGGTCTATAATGCCAGCTTTGACTAGGTCTTCGTATTTATCGCTTAAAACATTGTAGCCAAAATTGCCTTCGCTGTTCTTAACGGCTTCGGCCACCACGCTGCCGTCTTTGCCGGCGTTTTCTGCCAGCTGTCTGATGGGCGCCTCTAAAGCTCTTTTTAAAATATCCAAACCGATTTTTTCTTCATGGTTGTCGGCGCCAACACTGTCCAGCGCTTTAAGAGCCCTAATATAAGCTACGCCGCCGCCGACCACAATGCCTTCTTCGCCCGCTGCTCTGGTAGCGGCCAAAGCATCTTCAACGCGGTGCTTTTTTTCTTTCATTTCCACTTCGGTGGCGGCTCCGACTTTAATAATGGCTACGCCGCCGGAGAGTTTGGCTAAACGTTCCTGGAATTTTTCTTTGTCAAAGTCAGAGTCGCTTTGCTCGATTTCTTTTTTGATTTGAGCGA
Source organism: Patescibacteria group bacterium (assembly GCA_018818425.1). Classification (GTDB taxonomy): domain Bacteria; phylum Patescibacteriota; class Patescibacteriia; order UBA1558; family UBA10009; genus JAHISB01. Next base: position 8,321 of record JAHISB010000014.1, on the reverse strand, counting down.
TTCTGTCCTGAATGGCTCCCTGGTCGCCCTTGCCTTCAATAATGGTGGTATTCTCTTTGGTCGCTTTAACTTTTCTGGCCTGGCCCAGCATATCGATATCTACATTATCCAATTTAAGGCCAATGTCTTCGGAAATGACTTTGCCGCCGGTTAAAACAGCGATGTCCTGAAGCATTTCTTTTCTCCGGTCGCCAAAGCCAGGGGCTTTAACCGCCAAAGCATTAAAAGTGCCGCGGATTTTATTAACTACCAGAGTGGCTAAAGCTTCGCCTTCCACTTCTTCGGCAATAATTACCAGTTCTTTTTTGCCGGACTGGGCTAATTTTTCTAAAAGAGGCAAAAATTCCTGAACCGAAGAAAGTTTTTTATCGGTAATTAAAATATAAGGATCGTCGTATTCCGCTTCCATCCTTTCCGGGTTGGTAATCATGTAAGGTGAAACATAGCCCTTATCGAACTCCATTCCTTCTACCACTTCTTTTTGAATGCCAAAGCTCTGTGATTCCTCAACGGTAATTACGCCGTCTTTGCCCACCGATTCCATGGCTTCGGCAATAACCTTGCCGATAGCCGGGTCGTTAGCCGAAATTGAAGCTACCTGGCCGATTTCATCCTGGGAAGAAACCTCTTTGGACATTCTTTTGAGCTCTTGGGTGATGGCCATAACTCCCTTTTCTATGCCTTTTTTTAACAGCATGGGATTAGAACCGGCCGTGACATTTTTTAAGCCCTCGTGAATAATGCTTTGAGCCAAAATGGTGGCAGTAGTGGTGCCGTCACCGGCGACATCATTAGTTTTAGAAGCCACTTCTTTAACCAATTCCGCCCCGACATTTTCTTCTTTGTCTTCCAGTTCAATTTCTTTAGCCACGGTCACGCCGTCTTTAGTAATGGTTGGCGCGCCAAAACCCCTGTCTAAAACAACATTGCGGCCTTTAGGTCCTAAAGTGACCTTAACGGCATCGGCTAATTTATCTACACCGCGTTTTGCTTTTTGTCTTGCATGTTCGCTAAAAATTATTTTCTTGGCCATAGATTAATAGATTAATAGATTAATTGATTATTTGATTATTTGTTAGCATTATGACCATAACTCTGTCGATTTTCTTGAATTTTATTCGCTTCCGAAATTTGCTCCGCCTGCTCTTTGCTATTTTCAATAATCGCGATAACATCTTCCTGTTTCAGAACCAAAACTTCTTCTCCGTCCAGTTTAAAATCATCGGGTCCGTATTTCTTGAATAAAATTCTATCACCGACCTTTACCTCCATGGGTGAGCGCTGGCCGTTATCCAGCATCTTGCCGGGGCCGATTGCCACCACTTCGCCCTGCTCGGGCTTTTCTTTGTCTACGGTATCGGGAATAATGATACCGGATTTGGTAACCTCTTCGTTAGAGATTCCTTTGACAACAATGTTGTCTGCGAGTGGTTTTAGTTTCATATTTTTTTTAATTATTAATATTTATCTGCGAGTTATCCGTCGACAAAACTCGAGCTTGCCGAGAGGCGGGTCATCTGTGAACGATCCGTCGACAGACTTCGAGCTTGCCGAAAAGCGTTTTATCCGCGAAAATTAGCCAAAATTTCCCTTTTTATTAGCACTCTTGGCAAAGGAGTGCCAAATTGTTAATATATTTTAGCAAAACTGAATATATTGTCAACACCTTGCAAAAAAAGGTCTTGCCCATTGATTCTCGCAAAATAACAGTAGGTGCGCCCTGAGTTTATCGAATGGGCGCACCTACATAAATATTTGAACGGATTGATGTTATTAAACGATTCGGCCGGCAAGGCCTCAACGCTCCTTTATAAATACCGCGTTCATCGCCAGTACCAGCCACCACAGCATGATGCCAAAATAAAAACTTCTTAAATAATGGTCAAAGAGTCCTAAGATTAAAATCGCCAAAAGTAAAAGAATATATTCGCTTTTTTTCTTTAAAGCGCTGATGATAATCATAACAAATAAAAGTAAACTAGGAATGCCCAGCTCAACCAAAGTCAAAAGTCCGGCATCGTGAACCGGCTGATAAGCATAACCGGGCCAGCGGGAATCTTTTTGGTACAAAGCCAAAGTATAATTATTAATGCCTAAACCTAAAACAGAATTTTCTTTAAGCAAAATCAGAGCTTGCTGATAGCCGGCTGTTCGCTGTTCCATTGATTTTTTTTCTAACCGGGCTTCGGGATTAAAGCGGGTGGTAAAAAGCTGAGTCGGATAACTAACCCAGACAAAAGCAAAGGTTAAACAAAAAATTATCAGCAAAGTTATATTGAGCTTAATAATAATTCTTGATTTTTTAACCAGCCAATAAATAAAACCGCTGGCAAAACAAATAATAAAGGCCAGCCAAGCGCCCCTAGAAAAAGTTACCAGCAGTCCTAAAAAAATTATAACGGCCGAAAGCCAATAAAAACTATTAAGTAGGTGCGCGCCGCGGCGCGCACCTACTTCTTTAATATTGGTAACTTTGTGATCATGCCGCCAAAGATTGATGATAACTAACAGCAGGCAGATGACTAAAAAGCCGGCTAAAATATTGGGGTGCGGCAGACTGCCATAAGCCCTTAGCCAGCGCATATCTAAAAATTCAATGACCGAAGCCCCTGTCTCCGTTGGATCCAGCCACGACATGCCCAGCCATTTGTTGGCAGATATATTGGTCTGGCGCATAAACTGGCTGATGCCCAGCAATGCCTGCGCCACGCCCGAAGCAATAAGCGCATGACTAAACGTTTTTAAAAAAATTCGTGATTGATTCGCGATAGTTCGTGTCGTTTGTGATTGATTCGTAATGAGCCAGAATAAGGCAACACCCTCTGCCAGTTTTAACCAACCATACCAAGCCAAACCCTTATCCAACGACCAGCTGATAGTTAAAGTTGACCAGATAACCAAGATAACTATTGACCAAAATAATAATTTTGAAAATTGTTTGGGATTTTGGATTTTAGATTTGGAATTTATTTGTAATTTGCCGACAGGCCCCGAGCTTGCCGAGGGGGAATTTGGAATTTGGAATTTAAACTCTGGTGATATAAAAAAACGCGTTAGAGCCAATAATAGTAAAATGATTAGTAAAACTTCCGTGCCATACAAACTCCAGCGGCCATACTCCCATACTTGGCCGTTGATTGCAGCATCTTTAAAAATCCACCTGGTTTGCCAGGGTAATAAAAAAACAAACAGACATAAGCCGTATTTGATGAGATTATTTAATATTTTCATTCTTTAAAAACAATTTTAATTTATAATAAGCAGTTATTGTGTCGCTATCAAAAATTTTATTCTCTTCAATCATCTTTTCAATTTGAGAAAAAGTTAATTTTTTAATTCTAAAACTTTCTGTATCATCTGAAATTCCTTCTGACTTAGACAAATCTCTAGCCAAGTAAACATGAGCTGATTGACTTAATGCGCCGTTAGCAAAATAAAAAGTACCAACTTTATTCCATTTTTTCGCTTTTAAATTAACTTCTTCTAATAATTCTCTTTTTGCAGATTTAAGCAATGTTTCACCTTTCTCGGCAGTGCCCATTGGCAATTCCCATGAATATTTATTAATAGTATATCGCCACTGGCCCACAAAATAAATCTCCTTCTTCTTAGTCAGGGGGATTATTATGGCTGCGGGTAATTTTTTTATATAAGAATAAATTCCTTTATTGCCGCCGGGGTGAATAACTTTATCCTCAATGAATTTTAACCATTGATTTTTATAAATAATTTTTGAAGAAATTTTTTGCCAAGGATTTTTCATAATGCTATAAAAATATGGGGACATGTGAACATGAGAACATGAGAGTATGGGAACAAATATTCTAATGCTCTAATGTTCCAATGCTCTCATGCTCTAATGTTCCAGTGTTCTAATGCTCTAATGCTCTAATGAATTTTTCCTGATATTCACTTCGCCTGTCATCCCGATGAAACTTCAGCATTTTGTTGCTTACTACCACGCGCGTATTCTTATTCATCATTTCTTTAAGAACTCGGGGCATAATTTTCAGCTGATATTTTTTTACCATATTTTCCAAGAATTGCCAATTCAAAAATAAATTGAGTTTATAATTGCCGATTTTAGATAACAAATTTGAACGAACAACGCGCCTATCATTTAATTGATAACCAATTGAATTTGGCAATGTCTCTTTAATCCATTGATTTGCCTCCATAAATTTCTGATAGGTGTTATCGGCATCGTAAATCGGAACAAGCTGATCAACCCAATGAGTTAAATAAATATCTTGAGAACTAATCTTTACATCTTCGATATTCAAATCTTCATTCGAAAGAAAAAAAGGCGCATCAATAGCGTCCTGTTTTTTTTCTGCGGTGGGACGAACTTTGAATAGTTTAAGAAAACTGATGACTAAAAATCTGGTCAGCCACAAGCGATTCTTTTTGGCAACTACAAACAAATCAATATCCCCCGCTCTGCCGCAGTTGCTGTAAGCCAAAGTATTGCAGACGGCGATCATCTTAATGAACGGAATGAATCTGAATATTTTGATGAACTTAATGGCTTTTTTAAATTTATCCTCGGCATAGCCATAGCGCTTTAGTCGTTCATTGATTATTGACTCTTTGCCGTTCAAAAAATAAAAACTATTTTTAGTTTGAACCTTTTCTGATATTTGATTCAAAGCTTCTTCAACATCACTTAAATTATTTTCATGCTTATCGCCAGCATTCAACCACTTAAAAATCTCTATTTTTGTCAACGGATAATCAAAAATATCAAAAAAAGCCAAGGTTTTATAGACTGCCTGCTGAAGCTGATTCATAGCCCTATTTTACCACAATTGATTATTTTCTGCTTACCTGCTACATTTAATTTGAGATACGATGAAAGGAGGGTAGAATCATGGCACAAAAACAATTTGCTCATTTCAAAAATGCTCATTTGTGCCGTCCTCAAAAATGCCTCGTATTATTTGTTGAAGATGAAATGCTCCTAAGAGCGCTTGTTTTATTCACTGATGACAAAACAGAACGTTTAGACCTAGATCCACAAGCTAAAATTGGCTTTGAAGTGCCGCCAATACAAAAAGAAATAATAGGAGATGATCCCAAAGATAAAGAAAGAGCTAGGCAGAAAATGCTGGAGGTTTTTGAAACTCAAATGGAAGAGGGCGGTTACCATCTAAAAGTGCGGAACTCTGATCTCCCAAAATACTGCTGCTACAACATGGAGCCAACCTAAAAGCCGCTTCTCGACTTTGTTCAGTCTGACTGAACTTTGCTCGAAGCGGCTTTTTTCTTTACAAGAATTTATTTTATAACTTTTTTAAGATACTGCCCGGTATAACTGGCTTTGACTTTAGCCACATCTTTAGGAGCGCCTTCTGCCACAATGTAACCGCCTTTCTCGCCACCCTCCGGACCAAGATCTATAATCCAGTCAGCGGATTTTATAACGTCCAGTTGATGCTCTATAATTAAAACCGTATTGCCTTTGTCTACCAAACGGTTTAAGACTTGGAGTAGGCGGTTAATGTCATCGAAATGCAAACCGGTTGTTGGTTCGTCTAAAATATATAAAGTTTTGCCGGTTGAACGTCTGGCCAGTTCAGTAGCTAATTTGACTCGCTGGGCTTCGCCGCCGGATAAAGTAGTGGCAGACTGGCCGAGCTTAATGTAGCCGAGCCCAACTTCGTATAAAGTTTTAAGTTTTTGATAAACATTGGGAATATTGCCGAAAAATCTCATGGCTTCTTCTACGGTCATGGCTAAAACATCGGCTATATTTTTACCTTTATAATGAACTTCTAAAGTTTGCTGGTTGTAGCGCCGGCCCTGGCATTCTTCGCACTCCACATAAACATCGGGCAGAAAGTTCATTTCTATCCGCACCAGGCCGTCGCCCTGGCAGGCTTCGCAGCGGCCGCCCTTAACGTTAAAGCTAAAACGGCCTGCCTTATAGCCGCGGATTTTTGCTTCGGGCAATTGGGTAAAAAGATCTCTGATGTATGAAAAAACGCCGGTGTAAGTGGCCGGGTTGGAGCGAGGAGTTCTGCCAATTGGTGATTGATCAATATTGATGACCTTGTCCAGATTGCCAAGCCCTTTTATCTCCTTATGTTTGCCGGGCAGATCTTTTGAGCGGTAAAAAAACTGATTTAAAGCTTTAGCCAAAATTTCGGTCATTAAAGTTGATTTGCCGGAGCCGGAAACGCCGGTAATAGCCACGAATCGGCCTAAAGGAATTTTAACGTTGATATTTTTTAAATTAAATTCTTCGGCGCCGATGACTTCTAATGACTGGCCGTTGCCTTTTCTATGTTTTTTTCTTTCTTCAATAATTAATTGGCCCGATAAATATTGGCCGGTTAATGATTTTTTATGTTTTTTGATTTCCAGCGGCGTGCCCTGGGCCACGACTTCGCCGCCTTTTTCTCCGGCGCCCGGCCCGATATCAATAACCTGGTCGGCCGCTAAAATAGTAGCTTCGTCATGCTCCACCACAATAACGGTATTGCCTAGGTCGCGGAGGACTTTTAAGGTTCTGATTAATTTATCGTTGTCCCGCTGATGCAGGCCGATGGAGGGTTCGTCTAAAATATAAACAACGCCGACCAGCGATGAGCCGATCTGCGTAGCCAGTCTGATTCTTTGGGCCTCGCCGCCCGAAAGAGTATTAGCCGCCCGTTCTAAAGTTAAATACGAAAGGCCCACATCTTCTAAAAATTTTAGACGCGACTTAATTTCTTTAAAAACCTGGTGGGCGATTTTTTCTTCTCTTTGAGTCAGGCTGATGCCGCCTTTGCCGTTGCCGAATTTATCAAAAAAGGCCTTGGCCTCGTCTATGGTCATAGTGGAAATTTCATTAATATTATGATCAGCTACAGTAACATGCAAAACTTCCGGCCTTAAGCGCTTGCCCTGGCAGACCGGGCAGGCATAAACTCTCATATATCTTTCTATTTCGCCTCTAATGTAATCAGATTCGGTTTCGCGGTACCTTCGTTCTAAATTGGGAATCACGCCTTCAAAAGTGGTCATATAATCACCGTTGAAGTTATTGTTCTTGTAGTTCATGTTATAACGTTTGTCGCCGGTGCCGTATAAAACAATCTCCAGCTGTTTGGCCGTAAGTTTTTTAACCGGCGCCCGGGTGGAAAATTTGTTGGCCTTAGCCACCATTTCCAGCATCCGGTAATACCAGGTCTGGTTAGAAGCGGTTCTGGACCAGGGCCTGATAGCGCCCTCGGCCAAAGATAGACTTTTATTAGGAATAATCAGTTCCGGATCAACTTCCAGCTTGGTGCCCAGCCCGGTGCATTCCGGACAGGCGCCGTGAGGGCTGTTGAAGGAAAAATTTCTGGGTTCAATTTTAGGCAGGCTGATATCGCACTTGGGGCAGGAAAAATGAGTGCTGTATAAAATATCTTTATGGTGTTCCGGAAAATGGACGCTGATAACCCCGTCGCCTAAATCCAAGGCCTGTTCTACTGATTCGGTGATTCTTTTTTTATCTGATTTATCAACTTCCAGCCGGTCGTAAATCGCTTCGATGATATGTTTTTTTTGCTTATCCAAATCCAAATCCAAAGCTTCTTCTATAAAATACATTTTGCCGTCTATTCTGACCCGGGCATAGCCGGTTTTTTTCAGTTCTTCCAAAAGATGCTTATGTTCCCCCTTTTTATCTTTGATGATTGGCGAAATCAGCCAGACCTTTTCGCCGGCAGGCAGATTCAAAACTTTATTGGCAATCTGCTGTGGAGTTTGGCTGGCAATCTCCTCGCCGCACTTGGGGCAGTGGGGCTTGCCTATGCGGGCAAAAAGAAGCCGGAGATAATCGTAAATTTCGGTGATAGTGCCAACTGTGGAACGGGGATTATGCGATGTTGAACGTTGATCAATAGAGATGGCCGGCGAAAGCCCTTCTATCTGGTCCACATCCGGCTTATCCATTAAACCTAAAAACTGCCTGGCATAAGCAGACAGCGATTCCACATAGCGGCGCTGGCCTTCGGCATAAATAGTATCGAAAGCCAAAGATGATTTGCCCGAACCGGAAATGCCGGTAATGACAACCAATTTATCCCTGGGAATTTCCAGATCAATATTTTTTAAATTATGAACTCTGGCGCCTTTGATAATGATTTTATTGTTTGGCATGTATTTTAAAAAAATAGACTAACGGATATTATATAGCAGAATCAAAAAACAGTCAAGCTTACCTTTTAGATAATAATTTCGGTTACCAGAACGCTACCGAATATATAATAAATGGGTTACCGTAGTCTACATATGACTATGGCAACAATTTATGAGGTATTTCAACGTTATTTGCCTGTATACCTGAAATC
>JAHISB010000013.1 GCA_018818425.1 Patescibacteria group bacterium | reverse complement strand
GATCGGCAAAGATTTATGGGAAGTATTAAGCAATCCTATTGCCCTTAATGCTTACGCCTATACAGGAAATAATCCTTTAATATATACCGATCCCGACGGCGAATTCCGTATAAATGTATTTGGCTTCCTTTCGCAAAGAACGCAAGTCTCGATAGGTAATTGGGGGAGCAGATTATATAATAGTTACTCGGTCGCTAAGTATGCTATGGACCATCCCGTCCAGACTGGAATTGTTGCCGGAGTCGCAGGCGGAGCATTGGTCGCTGGCACAGCAGCTATAGCTGGAGTAGGTGTTGCTTGTGGCGCTCTTTGCGGAAGCACCGTTGCGGAAATAGGAACAGCGGGCGGTACGGCTGCTACACAGGGGGATAAGATAAATAAAGCCTTTAATGAGGTAACAAAACTGTTTAATAATAGCTTGGCAAAACCTGGCGTTGTTGATAAAAAGCTTTCTAATATTGTGGAAAGTTTATATCGAGCAGGTTCTAAAATTGGTAATGGCGGTACGGCTGATGCAATAAGGTACGAATTAAAAACAGGCGAATTAGTTAGTGGCAAGTCCCATATAATTAAAGGTCAGCAATCAATTAATGCTTTGAATAATTGGATAAGAAATAATATTAATTCAAAAGAAATTAATATTGCCAGACAATTAATCAATGATATAAAAGACGCTTTAAACACTAAATAAATATATGGAAGATAAAAAAATCGTAGACAAATTAGTTGAAAAAGTTCCTGAGTTTAAAATTTTTGTTGATGAATCGGTTAAAGATAATTCCGGGGAAGTTTTGAGTTATCTAGTTTTTAATGACTTAGCAAATTTTTTCATCTTAAAATTTAAGAAAGGTGAAAAAGACACTATAAAAGCAATACAGAACTATCTAGAGGAATTGCTTGGTCAGAATGATAAAGAAGTTACAGAATTAGTTCTATTTGGCTTTTTAGAGAATTTAAAACCAGAAAATGTAAGTTATGAAGATATAAAAAATATACTAACTCCAAAACTTTTAGAGTATTTGAAAGAAATAGATAAATGGTCTCAAGGTAAAGATTAATTCTTAGAAATATATTAGTATGGAGGAATTAAAGAAAAGTCTTGTAAAATATTCAGAAGAAGATTTTAATCTTTTTATACCAAAGACAATGTTAAAGTTGTCTACTTCACAGATTAAAACTATACAATTTGTATTTTGGTTTTGTTATATTGTTGAAAAAAATCTTGATGATATGTTGAAGCTCGCTTTTAGAAACATGGAAAAGATAGAAGGGAAAACACCACAAGAGATGATTGAATTTATAAAAACCACATATAAAATTGATTTTAAAAAAGTTGATCCGACTAACCCAAGTCATGATCCCGATGCCCTTACTTTTAATGACAGAATTGATATTGTTGAAAAAATAATGGGCATCTCTGTGCACACTAAATTTTTACGGAAAGTTAAAAGTTTACGAAATAATCTTAGTCATGGGAGAATTTATAGTTTGGAATATGAAGGGAATAGTTTACTTAATAATCAAGTAAAAGCAAAACTTCTAGAGGATTACATTCAACAAGCAATAAATTTTGATAAAATGGAGTCATTAGGAGGTGTTGTAAATAATTTTTCTGAAGAGCAGAAAAAAAGTGTTAATAAAAAATATGAGAAATGGTTTAAAGACAACGTTGAATAATTTTTATTCAAACAAGGCACTAGATACTTTGATAAGCTGTATAATAACATTAGTTATTTTAAAGACGGAATACGAATAGCTGTAGATGAGGCAAAACAAATAATTACAGTTGTTACTCAGAATAGTATGGATTTAAATAGATTTATTAAATTAATTCAATAATAATATGCCTGAACAAAAAATTATTTTAAAATACGAAGACAGTAAAGAAGGTAATTCGTATTCTTATGTTTACTTTAAGAAAGATGGGTCTTCTCCAAAGTGAGTGGGTAAATATTTAAATAATTTGGAGTTAAATTTCTTTTAGCATGCTGGTGAGCACTTTCAACCGCAGATATTCTTCATCCTTCAGTCCGTATGCTCGACGTTGGAAAACCCTGATTTTGTTATTCAGCCCTTCTACAAATCCCAATGATACCTTATTTTCCGGTTTAGAGTAGGCCGCTATACCGTCCCAATGCCGTTCGATCAGTTTTGTAAACTTGTCATAAGGTTCAATCCTCTGCCACTTCAGCGAGTTCTTCCAGTTATCAAAGAATCTTCTGGCCCAACCTTCCGTCTGATAACTCCATAATTGTCCGAATGATTCCTTTAGCATATATGCTGTGTTCAACCGTTTATTAGCCGTCAGCAATGTTTTTAGCGAAGCCTTGCCGTCTAATGTAAGATTTTCCCGATTAGACAATAATATGTATTTTTGCCCTTTGATATATTTTCTGTCCTTGCCGGATAGTCTGGTGTATTCCTGCTTCCGTATTTTATCCAAGGCCTCGCTCAGATGTCTCATTACGTGGAATTTGTCGTAAAGTATAGCTGCTTGAGGAGTGTTCTTCTTGGCCGATCTCTCAAAAGCTTTCCACATATCCATAACCGTTAATCTGATGTTTTTGCTGGCTTTTTTACCGATATGATGATAAAACTCGTCCATACTTTCCTCAGATCTGTCTTTACCCCCGAACCAGACGGGAACGTGTTTTTCCAAATCGCTGACCACTATCCGATATTCATGTCCCTTCTTGACCGCTATCTCGTCAATACCAATTACTTTCGGACGAATCTTGCCAAAGACCCGACGTATTTGCTCCTGCATATACTGCTTCTCTAGATTCTTGACTGTTTTCCAATCTAAATGCAGCTCCTTGGCTACGTCCTTAATTGATGATGATCGGCATCTCCGGCCGACAGAGAACGCCAGACGGCTAGTGTAGAAAGGATTATCAGAAATCCAATCCAGTTTTTCACTTTTAACCTTGTCGCATTTCATACAATCGACCCGCCGGACTTCCACTGACAGATAAATCCTAGCATCGCCGCAGGACAAATCCCTGACAACTCTGATTTTACGGTCATAGAAACTTTTGTGAACCGTCCCGCAACAACCGCATACAGTTTTTTTTGACACCGTACCAATTGGATAATTCTAGCTCTGTTATCTCCGAATTTTCCCTTAACGACTGCCAACGGACGGAAGCCAGGGAAACGGTATTCGTCCAGCAGTTTCTTGATTTTCTTCATGACTTAATTGTGCCACATTTTTACATATTTTAAAATACAGTTTAACCTTATATTAACGGGTGATTTGCCAACTTTAACATACTAATTCACCCACACGTTTGGGAGAAGACCCAGAAAGATTTAAAAGATAATAAAGAAGGACAATCTAAAAGACAAGTTATTTATGATGGATTTGAGTCAGAAGAAGCTAAAAATGAAAAATTAGAGTTTATAGTAGATTTTGATGAAAATAATAAAATAGTGGGGGTAGAAATTATTAGTAATCGAGACATTATTCCTGATGAGTTAAAAGATTAAATTAGGCAATCAAAGATTAGGGATTGTTGAGAAGGTCGGTACATCTACCCCAGAGCTGTTCCTTAACTTCGGCGATCATCTTAATTCTTCGTCAGTAATTACAGATAGCGAGGGGAATGTTACTAATCTTATTGATTACTATCCTTATGGCAGTGATAGAGTTAATGTGCAGAATCAATCATTTAATCCCAGCTATAAATTTACCAATAAAGAAAATGATACTGAAAGTGGTTTATATTATTATGGTTCCAGATATTATAATGCAGCAATAGGCAAGTTCACCCAAATTGATCCCGTTGTATTAAACGATGTTGTAAAAGTTTTGATGATCTTGAGGGTAAAATAAGCGCTGAGGCTATGGCTAAGCTGAATGTCGCAGCTGATGAATTACAGATTTTTTTTGAGGAAGTAATAAGGAATAATCTTGGGTCATTCAAAAACATCAAGCGTTCTGTGCCGGCGGTTAAGACGGCTATTTATCTTTGGTTCAATAATAATCTCGGCGCCGAAGATTGGTCTGATCCGTCGCTTTTAACCCAGCAGATTTTTTTGCATAGTAAAAATAGAGTTTTATTTGAACATATTTTATCTAAGGCTATTAGCCGATATGTTGTAGTAAAAGCACAAGAAGTTCGCCAGCGCGTTGAGGAAAGCGAGCAGAGATATTTATTTGAGTTACCGATTGAGCAATTTTATAACGAACATACTGATGAAATTGTAAAAACTAAAAATTACGTTTTTCAACCTTGCTATTTAAATACGGACCGTTCCAATCCAGAACAAGAGTTTGAAACTTACTTAAACGCCAATGCTTCAAAAATAGATTGGTGGTGGAAGAATGGCGAGAACAAACAAGATTATTTTGGCATCAAATACGAATATGCTGGAAGCATAAGTACTTTTTATCCCGACTATTTAATTAAGCTGTCAGACGGCCGTCTTGGTATACTCGAAATCAAAGACACTGGTGATCGTGATGGCAAAACTTATACCAAAGCCAAGGCCGAAGCTTTACAAAAATATATAGCCAATCAAGGCAATAAGAAGCTATTCGGCGGTATTGTCATCCAACGCAATCGAGCTTGGCTGATTAATAATAGAGAGTCTTTTGACTGGGAGAAATGCGAGCATGGCGATTGGAGTGAATGGAATGAGTTGAAATTCTAACCCATTGAAAAGCTGTAGGGTCAATCAATTTTTCGGTTGGCCATGTTAATTTTTAAAAGAAAAGCCATGTCTAAAACTAAAGAAATTATACCTAACGAAAGAATCATCAACCGCATATTTCTAATTAGAGGCAAAAAAGTGATGTTCGACAAAGACCTTGCCCAGCTTTACGGTGTGGAGACAAGAACGCTTAATCAGGCGGTAAGGAGAAATAAAGAGCGTTTTCCTGATGATTTTATGTTTCAATTAACCAAAGAAGAGTTTAGAATTTGGGCATCACAAATTGTGATACCCAATGATAAAGACAGAAACTTGAGATCACAAACTGTGATCTCAAGTTATGGCGGTAGGCGCTATATTCCCTATGTATTTACAGAGCAAGGCATAGCCATGCTTTCCTCGGTATTAAAAAGTAAGAGAGCTATTCAAACGAATATTGCCATAATGAGAACATTTGCTAAGTTAAGAGAATTTCTTTTAACCCATAAAGAGTTAAGAGAAAAGATTGAGAAGTTAGAAAAGAGATATGATAAACAATTTAAGGTTATTTTTGATGTGATTAAAAAACTCATTTCAGAGAAAAGGGAACCGTATGAGCAGATAGGATTTAGAACAAAAAATTAAATTTGGTGAGTAGTTAATTATATTTAATATTATAGGGTCAATCGATTTTTCGGCTGACCCTTTTTGCTTTACCCTTAATTATTTTAAATGTATAGGTTTATACAGAAAATCCAGTATTTTCAGCAAATATTTGTATAGATTTGAAAAATATGCTCGTCCTGCAAAAAAATAATTTTGACAGCAGAAATGCCAAAAACCCTTTTCAAGAATGTTTTATTGTATTAAAATATTAATAAAGGATTATGGATATTTATTTAAAAAAATTCGGCGTTACCTTAACTTCCAGAGAAGACGGCAACGAAGCTCTCAAGGCTTTTCAGCCGTCGTTAAAAAAAGCAAAAGACAATGAAAAAATTCTGATTAGCTTTGAAGGAATTAATACTTTTTCCCCTTCTTGGGGAGCCGAGTTTTTAATTCCTTTGTATAACCGGTATAAAGAGCGGCTAGTGTTAAAGAATTCAGAAAATCTATCTGTTCAAGAGACCGTTAAATTATTAGAGAAGATAGATAATTTTATTTTCAGCAAACAGAGATAGTGTAGCGGATTGTAACAATCAGGGTTAAGAATCAAGGCAAAACTTAAGCCAATAGCGGTGGTTATCGGCCAGCGTTAGTTATCCACTATTTATCAACTTGACGGATTTTGCTGGTATTATAATATAACAGCATAAGGGTCAAAATCGATATTTATCGAGATGGCCTTTTTTATGTCTCAAGAATATTTTGTTTACATCATAACCAACCCCAATAACACAGTTTTGTATACCGGCATAACAAATGATTTAGCCAGCAGAGTTGATCAGCATAAAAATAAAGATAACCCTAAAAGCTTTACAGCAAAATATAATGTTAATAAACTGGTCTATTACGAAGTATTTGAGAATGTTTATGAAGCAATTAATAGAGAAAAACAGATTAAAGCGGGTTCAAGGAAGAAGAAAATAACTTTGATAGAAAGTATCAATCCTGATTATAAAGATTTATCAGGCGAGTTATGATAACTCCCTGTCATTGCGAGCCCCGAGCGAACCTGTGAACCTGAACGAAGTGAATGGTTCACGGGAGTCGAGGGGCGCGGCAATCCCCTTGCCTAGCGAACGTTCTATGGTAATGGGATTGCGCAGCCTGTCCCGAACAGGGTGAGGGATCACTTCTCGCAATGACATTGTATATTTAACAATTAATTAAAAACCCCATGAAAAAAGCGATTTATATTTTATTAATTTTGCTCTTTTTACCGCAAGCAGCGCTGGCCTTCACTCCTACCCATAAATTCACCGACCAATTGCATGACATCGAGAGTAATTTATATTATTATGACAACAGGTATTATGACCCGCAAGCAGGCCGGTTTACCCAGCCCGATCCCATGGTTCAGCATAACGTCACCGAACTGCTGGCAGATCCGCAATCCTTAAATCCCTATGCTTATGCCAGAAATAATCCCATCAGATACCTAGACCCCACCGGCTTATCAACCGCCACTTTTAACCCAATTCCAGAAGGGGGTTGGCAGTTTGGACAAGAAATGGGGCAGTTTAACGGGGTTACGGCCCTTTATAACGGAATTGGCAGCCCAAATAAAACATATAGCTGTGTTGATTATGCTAAGAGATATATGTCAGATATGTATGGCATCAAGATGGGCGTGGTTGGCAACCCTAAAGTAATGTGGAATAATTTTGAAGGAATCAATAAGGATATAGCAAAAAACGGTTCTGAATATTCCTTTGTTCAGCATTATAACGGTGAGGGATTCACTTTGCCTGGTGAGGGTGACTTATTAATCTGGACCGAAGGCACTTGGGGTCATGTTATGGTGGTCACTGAATCGGGATTCGATAATGATACCGGCATAGGTTATGTTGAGATTATAGATCAGAATGCTAACAATAGTGCTGTTCGCAATTATAATATTGAAAAGACGGATATTGGTTATTTGATAATGAAAAATAAGACAACCCCAATGGCAGGTTGGCTTAGCCCTGTTAAAAATAGCCCTTCTGTAAATAGTAGCCCCGCGCCTACTGCTACGCCTCAACCACTGCCTCAGCAAAATTTTTGGCAAGAAACTTGGACTGCTGCTAGGAATTGGTTTAAAAATTTATTTAATAATTAAAATATAAATGTATGAAAAAAGTATATAAAATTTTATTAATAGTTTTAGTTATTTTAATTGTGGTATTTATTACTTTTATAGTTTATTTTAATTTTTTGTACGAACCAAAGTTTATAGATCAAGATTCTCCAGTTGAGTTTATAACATACAGAAATGAAAGATTAGGATTTGAATTAAAATATCCAAATAAGACATATTACAGTCTGGCAATTTTTGAGCTGGAAGAAGGGGGTTATGATGTTAAGGGAGGATTTGTCCTATTAAAAGTATTTGAGTTTGATGATTATATATATTTTGATGACGAGTATTCTATTAATTGTAATGGCTCTTATAAAATAAATGAAGATGTTAGATATGAGATGTGTAGAAAGGAAATTAATAATATGGATAGTGTAGAGGATTGGAGAGTTTGGAGAATAAATATTGTAGAAATAAATAACGAAGAAGAATTAGATTTATATATTAAAGAAAATTTTGGTAGTTCATGCTATGCAGGAGAAAGAAATCCTTATATCCAAGAAGGCGTTGAACAGATTAAAATTTATGGGGATGGTTTAGACCTTGATCATACATTATGTCCATTAAATGGCGGGTATGAAATGTTTTATTATCCAGAGAAAAGTAAATTAATAGAATGGAATACAGGAATGGAAAGGATATTTTGGGGCAATAAAGAAGGCACAGTTACCTTTGATGAAGAAATGATAGAAAGTTTCAGGTTTATAGATTAAAAATGATATTCGCGGACGAGTTTCATATCAGCGCGTATCAGCGAATATCAGCTAATGGTCAGCGCATCTCCGCGCATATCAGCGAGATATCAGGGTAATTAACAATTAACCAACAGTCTTATGAAAAGCAAAATTTTGATGGCGTTTTTTATTGCGATTTTATTGATCCTCGGAGGGTTAACAATTCACTTAAAAGCCCAAGAGATTCCACCGGTCGTCTTCACCGAAATTATGTATGACTTAGACGGTTCTGACAGCGGCAAAGAATGGGTGGAAATTTACAATCGCGGCAGTGTAGCTGTAGAAATTATTGAGGGTTCTGGTTCAAACAGCTGGCGGTTTAACGACGGTTCAAACCACACTTTGAGCTTGTATCAGGGCGACTTAGTTTTAGAACCGGAAGAAGTCGCTATTCTGGCGGCCGACGCTGAAACATTTTTGCAGGAGCATGCTGATTTTGTCGGCACGATTATTGATACAGTAATGAGCTTGAACAACTCCGGCGATACCATCTCTTTAAGCAACGACGGCGGACAGACTTTTTTCACCGAAGTTGCTTATGAATCATTATGGGGAGCTTCTGGCAACGGCTATGCTTTAGAAAAGATTGATCCTCAACTGGGCGATGAACAAAGCAACTGGCAGGAATCAGCTGAATTAGGAGGTTCGCCGGGCTTAATAAGTCAAGGAGGCGCTCCGCCAGACAATAATCCGCCGGTCGCCGAAGCCGGCCAGGATCAAACTGTTTTGATTGATGAATTAGTGGTTTTTAACGGCAGCGCTTCTTATGACCCGGATAATGACCCTCTAACTTATGATTGGGACTTTGGCGACCAAGCTTCTGGCCAAGGTATAACCGCCTCTCATATTTATTCAGCCACCGGAACGTTTATTGTTACTTTGGAAGTTTCCGACGGGCAGCTTCAGGATTATGACACTTTGCAAGTGATTGTTGAAGGCGATACCTCCACCACTACCGAGCCGGGCTCTTCAGAAAATCAACCGCCTATTGCCGAAGCCGGCGAGGATCAGACTGTTTATTTAGGAGATACTATCAGTTTTAATGGCGCCAATTCTTATGATCCCGATAATGATCAACTGACCTATAATTGGGATTTTGGCGACAATCAAACTGCCAGCGGCGCTAACGTTACCCATCAGTATTCGGAGGCAGAAAGCTATACCGTTACTTTAACTGTTTCCGACGGCGAGCTTGAGGATCAGGACAGTTTGATTGTTGAAGTTTTGGATAATTCCCCGGCTTCCGGCCCCAGTTCTGGAGGCGGCGCCGGCGAAAATCAATCCCCGACCGGCTACTCGGATAAAATAATCATTAACGAAATTCTGCCCAACCCGGTCGGCCCGGATAGCGCGGAATTTATTGAGCTAAAAAATATCAGCTACGAAGTTATAGATCTTTTGGGCTGGCAGCTGCAGGACAACTCTTCTAAAGTTTATAGTATAGAAGAAGGCGATTTTTCTTCTACCGAGATTGCGGCCGGCGGTTATTTTGTTATTACCAAAGATATTTCGGGAATTTCCTTAAATAATTCCGGGGGCGATAAGGTTATTCTGTATCAGCCGGACGGCAATCAGCTGGAAGTTGTTGAATATGCCTCATCAGCTTTGGAAGGCAAAGCATACGCTAGAAAAGACAGCGGCGAATGGGTCTGGACAGCGGAGCCGACAGCGGGCAGCCAGAATTCATTCATAGCCAATCAGCCTCCGGAAGCCAAGTTTACAGTCTCTAGCGCAGAATTTTATATTGATGATGAAGCGGAGTTTGATGGCTCAGCTTCAGCAGACCCTGACGGCGGCGAAATTACCTATCACTGGGATTTTGGCGACGGTTCTTATGGTGATGAAGTCAAGGAAGCTCATATTTACGAAACCGGCGGAACCTTCAATATTATTTTAACGGTGACTGACAGCGCAGGCCTGTCCGATGCCTCCACTAAACAGGTCATAATTAAAATGCCTGGTGAAATTATTATTTCATCATCAACTCAATCATCAATGCCCGGAGATTATAGTTCAATTACTATTAATGAATTTTTGGTTAATCCTTCGGGCTCGGACGATTTTGAATGGATCGAAATTTTTAACAACTCCAGCGAGCCGGTTGATTTGTCTGATCTTCAGCTTGATGATGCGGAGGGTGGCAGTAAGCCCTATCAATTATCAGCTTTAGCCATTGAACCTTTTAGTTATTTAGTTGTTAACCGCGCCGATTCCAAAATTGCCCTTAATAATTCATCGGACAGCGTCCGGCTATTGACTGTTGATGGACAGATTATTCAGGAAGTTATCTATGACGGCGCTAAAGAGGGGCAATCATACAGCTATAATCAGATTTTAAACGATTGGTTTTGGTCAGACCAGCCAACGCCCGGCGCCGAAAATCAACTGCCGTTTTTTGGCAATCTGGGCATAGCTGCCAATGCAGAAGAAAATCAATTCCAGCAGATCTTTTATCAAATTCTGGAAATTAAGGACTTAGACAAAGGCGCCGAAGTTTCGACCCGCGGCATTGTAACAGTTATTCCGGGAATATTGGGTAAAAATATTTTTTATATTTCAGAAATTGATTTAGCCGGCCAAAGCGTTTTTCTTTCAACGGGTATTGAAGTCTACTCATCGCGGGCCGAGTTTCCGGGAATGTCCGTTGGCGATGTCATTGAATTTTCGGGCAAAGTTTCGGAAACCAAGGGCAAAAAAAGAATCAATCTGCAAAAAGACAGCCAAATAAATATCATTGACCATTGGGAGCTGCCTCAACCAGAATTAATTGGCACCGGTGAAATAACCAATGATTTAATCGGCGCTATCATCAAAGTGTCAGGAACCTTAGTAGAAAAAAAGAGCAGTAATTATTATTTGGATGACGGGTCGGGCGAGTTAAAAATGTATCTTAACAAAACAACCGGCATTCCTAAATTAGATGTTGAGGTTGGTTATATGATAGAAGTCAGCGGCATCTTGGATTTAACCGACAGCGGCTATCGCTTATTGCCCCGCTTCCCTGGCGACATCATCATCGGACAGGTTTTGGGAGAAGCAGAGTTAGCTGAATTATCTGATGAAGTCATCAGCCTTAAAGCGGAAGATCAAAAAAATAAAATTATGAAATATTTGTTGTTTGGCGGGGGAGGAATAATAGTTATATTAATATCATTACTAATTAGATGGAAGTTGTTAAGAAAAAAAATATGAATAAAGCTTCTGTTAAAAATTATAAAGATTTAATTGTTTGGCAAAAAAGTATGAATTTGTCGGTTAAAATTTATGAACTTGTGAAATTACTACCAGAAGATGAATCAAGGAATTTAATTTCACAACTAAAACGTGCCAGTGTTTCAATCCATTCTAATATTGCCGAAGGTTATAGTATGGGAGGCAGGAATTATAAATATTTTATCCAGGTTGCTTATGCTTCTGCTAGTGAAATCGAATCTCAACTAAAGCTGATTAAAAGATTGAATTTAGTCAACAACTCTACACTGCTGGATGAAATTAATAGCATATTAATTGAGGTATTAAAGATGCTATCAACTATGATAAGTAATATTAAAAGAAAGTATGGTAGAAATTATAGGAGTTGAGGACATTAGGAGGTCAGGATATTAGGAGGCTAGGAGCAATGAATATAATTTAGGTAATAAGTCTCCTATCCTCCTAACTTCCTGATCTCCTATGTTTCTAATATAAAACCAACCCCCGAGACCCGAAAGGGATGCCGGAGGTTGGCTATAAAAAGGGGATACTTTCGTCCAAACTGGCTCCCAGTCGGAGCTTTATTGTTGGAGTCAAGTATCGTTATTTATAGTAATCAATAATTTTTCCACTGTCAATCAATAGTTTATCCACAGCTTAGTATATTCACTTTGTTTGTAATTTATATTGCGGGTGATTTACTATTATTATTTATTTTTTTGGTGCCGCGGGAGAGACTTGAACTCTCATGCCTTGCGGCACATGGTCCCCCGCCTGCCAGAGCCTGGTGCCGCGGGAGAGACTTGAACTCTCATGCCTTGCGGCACATGGTCCTAAACCATGCGTGTATACCAAATTTCACCACCGCGGCATCCGGCCCTAGAAATCGGGGAATTTAATTTTATTTAATAGTTTTATTTATTAATACTTTAAAATCAGCAAAAAGTCAACTAATTTGAATTTATAATGATTCATTTTTCCCCAATATCAGCCAAAATTCAAATAAAAAAGGGAGCTCAGTATTGAGCTCCCTGGTACTTTGGTGTCATTTCTTTCGTGTGATGAAAGCCATGAAATTAGGACTTCCGACCACCCTCTCTAACTTAGGCGGTCCTGTTGGTGGGTTAAGTTGTTTACTGCGTTGCGGCAGATCACAAACACTAATCCATGGACACTCTTCCCAAGCGCACCCACATTCGACACTTAATGAACCGTTAAACACTTTGCATGGGCGTGCAGCCTGTCGCACATCAAATTCAGTGAAATTGACTCCCATGATTGCCTCCTATATGTTTTTATGTAAACCCCGTTTAATTTTTAAATAAGCGTTTAATTTTCTAACCCCAACAAAAACCGACCTTCTTAGGGAAGCTCGGCTTTTTATCAATTTAAAAAACTCTTGGACAAGAGTTTATTTTTTTGCTTATCTTCCCCGGTTTATCCCGACCTTAACGGAAGGGATAGGGCTGGAGTTAGCACCCTGCTTCTCGCTTTGCGCTTCGCAGGGCAGGATCTCTTTAAAATAATATTCTAAAGAAAGAGCTTGCCCGCTGAAGCTTTAGCGGAAGCGGGTTGCCGGCAGGTCAACGGCCCAGATGCCTCACTGCGCTCTTGATAATTTTTTCAGTTTTCAAAGATATTAGTATTATAGCGCACTTAAAAAATCTGTCAAATCCTATTTTTCCTATTTTATCACCTTGTCAATCAGCCCGTATTTTAAGGCCTCTTCAGCCGCCATATAGTAATCTCTATCGGTGTCTTTCTCTACCTTTTTGATATTTTGGCCGGTGTGCTTGGCCATTATTTGGTTAAGGCGGTCCCTGATTTTTAAAATCTGCTCGGCTTTAATTTTAATGTCTGCGGCCTGGCCCTCGGCTCCGCCCATAACCTGATGGACCAAAATTTGGCTGTTGGGCAAAGCCAATCTTTTGCCTTTAGCTCCTGCACCCAAAAGCAGGGCTCCCATAGAAGCGGCCATGCCAACGCAAATAGTGGAAACATCGCATTTAACATACTGCATGGTATCGTAAATAGCCAAGCCATCGGTAACACTGCCGCCGGGCGTGTTAATGTAAAGCTTGATGTCTTTTTTGGAATCTTCCGACTCTAAAAAAAGCATCTGGGCAATAACGCTGTTAGCCACCTTGTCATCAATAACATCGCCCAAAAAAATAATTCTGTCCTTTAAAAGACGCGAATAAATATCGTAGACCCTTTCGCCGTACGTTGATTTTTCGATGACTGTGGGAATTAACATAAACTTTATAATCTGTCAGGATAATTACTAAAAATACCGTCTACACCATACTCCTTCATTCTTAAAATGTCAACCGGGTCATTAACAGTATAAACATTAATTCTTAAACCGGCCCGATGGATAGTGTCAACATATTCTTTATCAACGTAAGCTAAATTGACGTTTAAATCTTTGGCGCCAAGCTGCTGGCACAGCTCTAAACAAGGAGCCAAACGAAACTCTTCGCTTAAAATGGCTAAAGGAATTCTTGGTTCCAAGTTTTTGATAATTAATAATTGTCCATAATTAAAAGAAGATACTATAAGTTGGTCAAAAATATTCCTCTGTTTAATTATTTTTATCAAATCTTCAGCAACATCAACGCCTTTTATTTCAGTATTGACTCTGCCTTTGCCGATAATTAAATCGAGGGCCTCGTCCAGCGTGGGAATTTTTTCGCCCCGGCCGGCATCCAGCTTTCTTAAAGATTCTAAATCATAATCTGCCACCAAGCCGCGGCCGTTGGTTGTTCTGTCTACATAATCATCATGAATAATAACCAGTTCGCCAGATTTTATTTTATGGACATCAAATTCAATCATATCAACCCCCAGAGACAGAGCTTTTTGAAATGATTTTAAAGTATTCTCGGGCTCGTAGCCGCAAGCTCCGCGATGGCCGATTTTTAGCATAGGTTTTATGTTAGTAAGTTGGTAAGTTACTATGTTTATAATGACTTAACAACTTAACAACTTAGTAACTTACAGATTAAACGATTTTCCACCTATTTTCATTATATACCAATCTGCCTTTTACTGAAAACCCAGCGGCTTTCTTATGGCCGCCTCCTCCCCAGTTTTTAGCTAACTGGCCGACATCAATATCATCATAAGTTGTTCTTAAACTCCCTTTGATTTGGCCGTCGGGCTCCTCTTTTAGAACTAAGGCGATTTTGGCGCCGGCCAGCTCATTAAAAAAGTTAGCGATGCCTTCGGTTGCTTCTGGAGAGGCCTGGCATTCTTTTATGTCCTGCTGGGTAATTACCGTAAAAGCCAGATCGTAATGGGGATTATAGGTTAATCGTTCAAAGGCCCTGCCCCAGAGCTTTAACAACCCTAAACTTTTATTTCTGATTTGCGATTCGTTAATTTCTTTATGTCTGGCGCCCAAATTTAATAAATGAGAGGCGGCTTCCAAGGAGGAAAGGGAAGTGGCGGCGTTGGAAAAAGCGCCGGTATCGAAAATAATGCCGTTTAAAAGAGCAGTGGCAACTTCTTTACATATAGGAAAATGCCAAATATGGAAGAGATTATAAACTATTTCCGAAACCGAGCTTTTTTCAGCCAGAACTAAATTTAAATCGCCATAGCCCTGATTAGTAATATGATGGTCAATATTAACTAAGGTATATTGATGCTTATAATTTTCTAATAGCTGATCTATTCCGGCATGCTGTAAATCACCGGAATCTAAAATTATAATCAAATCATATTGATTATTAAAAACTGACCGATCGGCGGTTATTTGATGAGCTAACGGTAAAAAAATGCCTGAATCAGGGACAGGGTCCAAACAAAACAGCTGATAATTTTTTCTAAGTGAAGTTAAATAACTGGCCAAAGCGCAGATGGCGCCCAGCCCGTCGCCATCGGGCTTTTGATGGGTGATAGCTAAAATATTTTTTGCTTCATCAATGGCTTGTTTTATTTTTTGAATTGTTTCTAAATGTTTGATCATAAATTATTCACGGATCAATCACGGAGATATACAGATTTATCACAGATATCCACTAATGAAGCACTGATATTAAAAATCAGTGATTGATCTGTGATTCATCGGTGATAGATCCGTGAATTATCAGCGATTTATCCGCGTTTATAAAAAGACTCTTTTTATAGAGCCCTTTATCCTATAATAAATAATGGAGGAGGTCAACCCTTCGACTCCCTTTCGACTCGTTCCTCTTCGATTCCCTCTTGACCTTTCAATATATTCAAGGTCGCCTTTCGGCTCTGCTCAAGGTCGCTCAGGGCAGGATCTGCGGTCTAATTTTTCTATCTCCCTTTCTACCTTTCTGGTTTTTAAAGCTGAATCATCAACAACTATTTTTAATTGAGGGATGTGGTGGATTTTTAGATTTTTATTTAAGTGATGCCTCATTCTGCCTAGATTGTTATTTAAAAATTTAAAAGCCGTGCCGGTTTTGTTAACCGGTAAAATACTAACAAAAATCAGAGTATATTTTAGATCTTCGGAAGTTTCTATTTTGGTAATAGTTATCAAAGAATCTTTGGGCGGCTCCAGCTCTTTAATAATGAATTCATTAAGCTGATGTTTGATAACTTCGCTAACCTGCTCGCTGCGCTTAGACATAAGAGTTTAAATCCTAATTATTTTGAATTTGTTTAGGATTTCGATATTAGAATTTTAGAATCGTCAGGATTTAATTAACTCGCGGGGCTTAATTTTTTCTTCATAAACTTCCATTAGATCATCAACTTTTACTACCGGACTGCCTTTATAGCTCAAGCCGCAGTCCTCATCTTTTACCGCCTCGGTAACAATTTGTTTTCCTGACCGTAATTCAAAAAGATTGCCAATAGCAATACTCTCATTATTTCTTATAACTTTAACTTTGGTGTTGGGCCTGGCTTTGCCTTCAACTATCTTGCCGCCTAAAATCATTCCATCTTTCTCTGTTCTAAAAATAGCTAAAATTTTAATTTTACCCAGCTCGGTTCTGATAGTCTCTGGAGGCAACAGGTTTTTAAGCCGTTCCTCCATATCCTCCAGGAGTTTATAAATTATTTCAAAATGAAGTATGGCGATATTCCTGTCCCGGGCTAATTGTTCAACAGCTTGAGTGGTGGAAACATGAAAAGCAATAACTAATCCTTTGGTTGCTTCGGCAGTTAAAACATCGGCCTCGTTAACATTGCCCAGACCTTTTTTAACAACCTTTAGCTTGATGTCCGGGTCAATTATTTTTTCAAAAGCTTCGATAATGGCTTCTTGTGAACCCAGAACGTCGCATTTAAGTACAATATTTAGTTCCGGAACCTTTTTTTCTTCTTCTTCCTCTGATTTTTCCGACCCTGTTATTTTAGCGGTTTTAACGGCGGCCATTGTTTTTTTATACGAACTTTGTTTTATAATCTCTTTAATTTTTTTCTTGTCGGTGCTGGCTTCTAAAATATCTCCGACGCGTGGAGTTTTTTTGAGCCCCAATAATCTAGCGGGCATTGAAGGCGAAATTGCCTCTACTAAACGTCCTTTAAAATCTTTCATCGCTTTAATTTTGCCGGCGACCTCGCCGACTACCACCATTTCACCAACTTTTAAAGTTCCGCTTTGGATTAACACCGTAGCCACCGGACCCTCGCCTTTGTCAACATGAGTTTCGATAATAGTGCCAGCGGCCGGCAAAGTGGGGTCCGCTTTAAGCTCTTCCATGTCAGCAACCAGTAATATCATATCTAAAAGATCGGCGATGCCCATCTTTTGTTTGGCGGAAATCGGCACGCAAATAGTCTTGCCTCCCCAGTCCTCGGGAACCAAATTGATTTCCGAAAGTTCTTTTTTTACTCTTTCAATATCAGCTCCCTCTTTATCAATTTTATTAATGGCGATAACAAAAGGCAGATTCTCTTTTTGAGCGATTCCAATAACTTCTAAAGTCTGGGGCTTTAAGCCGTCATCCGCAGCTATGACGATTATGGCCACATCGGCGATTTTGCCTCCCCGGGAACGCATGGCTTTAAAAGCTTCGTGCCCGGGAGTATCTAAAAAGGTAATAAACCGGCCCTTTTTTTCCACCTGATAAGCGCCAATGTGCTGGGTAATGCCTCCGACTTCTTTATCGACTACGTTAGTTTCCCGGATAGCGTCTAAAAGTTTGGTTTTACCGTGGTCGACGTGGCCCATAACTATTACTACCGGCGGCCTGGGCTCGAGTTTTTCACCCTTATTTTTAATAAGTTCCTTGAGTTTTTTTTCCGAGCCCTCATCTCTAAATCTTTGTTCTTCCTCTTCGGAAAGCTTTTCAATTTTAAAGCCCAAATCTTCCCCGATAATTACGGCGGTTTCAAAATCGATTCTTTCGTTTAAAGTGGCCATGATGCCGTTTTTAAAGAATTCAGCAATTAATTTAGCCACCGGCAGTTCCATTTTTTTGGCCAGCTCGTTGACAATAATTGTTTCGGGGATTTTAATTATTTTTTCTAGTTTTATTTCTTTTTTTTCATGGCTATCCAATTTTATTTCTTTAACTTCCTTTTCCTGCTCTGCCTCTTTTTTCTTTTTTTGATATTCCTCAACGGTCCTGATGATTTTATCGACTGATCTCGGGTCAATTTTAATAGCTCTTTTGCCAATATCAAAACCCAGCTCCGGCAGGAGTTCCAACAGATCTTTAGTATTCATTTTTAACCTTCTGGCAAGTTCTGTGACATTCATAATTTTTTGATTGATATTAAAACTTATCTATTGCTGAATCTTACTAAAATTAGCGATTTTTGTCAATTATATGATAGTAAAGCTTGACTGGATTTACCTTAGATTATATAATAAAAAATCCACTTGACATACTCAATGGACTGGTATAAACTATCAAATTCCATGCTGAATCGGAGGTTTTGGGGAGGAATTAATAACCAACTTTTTGAGGAAAATGGCAAAAAAAACACCTAATCAAATCAAACAACTTATTGATAATAGTAAGCGGATTCTTATTACAACCAGCAAGCAGTTTTCTGGCGATGGCTTGGCTTCTTGTATTGCCTTAAGCCAATTTTTTAAAAAGCTTAATAAGAATTGTGGAATTGTTATTGATTCTTTTGAATTGCCTCAAGAATATAAATTTCTTTCGGAAATTGAACAGATTAAGCCCGAAGTGAAAAAGCTTAAAAAATATTTAATTAATCTAGACATCTCTCAGACCGGCATCGAAGAGCTGGCCTACGATATTCAAGGAGATAACCTGCGCATCCACCTTTCTCCTCAAAGAGGCGTATTAACTCCCGATGATTTAAAATTTCAGACCAGTGAATTTTCTTTTGATTTGATTTTTATCGTCAACACACCCGATCTGGAATCATTAGGCTCTCTCTATGACCACCATAGAGATCTTTTTTACCAGATTCCGGTAGTTAATATTGATAACTCGGCCAGCAATGATAATTATGGCCACGTTAATTTAGTTGATATTACCGCAACCTCGTCTGCTGAAATTATTTATAGATTAATAAAAGATCTTGAGTTAGAAGTTTTGGATTCCAAAATCGCCGACTGTTTATTAACCGGCATGATTGTCGCCACCCGCAGCTTTAAAACCGAAAATGTTACTCCGGAAAGCTTAACCATTGCCAGCGAACTGATTAATTTAGGCGCCAACCGGCAGGAAATTGTTACCCGGCTTTTTCAGACTAAAACAATTTCCACCTTAAAGCTTTGGGGCAAGGTTTTAACCCGCCTGCAGTCCGACCAGACTAAAAAAATAATTTGGTCCAAGCTTGACCCGCACGATTTTACCGAAACCGGCGCCAGCCCTAAAAATCTCCATGGCGTAGTTGATGAACTCATCAGCGCCAGCCCCTTGGCAGAAGTAATTGCGCTTTTTTACCAAACCGAGCCGCAAACCACCCAAGTAATTCTCTATGCCCAGAGATCAAAGAACGCCCTGATGCTTTCCAGAAAATATTTGTCCTCCGGCGATAAAAATTACGCCCATTTTAATCTTGATAAATCTCTTGATGAAGCCGAAGCCGAAATCATCGGCCATCTTAAATCGCAGATATAATGCTTTGAAATATACTGAATATTAAGGTATAATATTTTTGTTATATAGCGGGTTCGTAGCTCAGTTGGTTAGAGCGCTACGTTGACATCGTAGAGGTCAGAGGTTCAATTCCTCTCGGACCCACCACTTTAGCGCGTATAGCTCAGTGGTTAGAGCACCACTCTTATAAAGTGGGGGTCGATGGTTCAAGTCCATCTACGCGCACCAGCTAATAAATAATTTCAATAATATGAATTTAGAACAATTAGATTTAGAAGTATCCAAGTCAGACGCCGAAAAACTAAAGGAAATTGAAGCTTTAATTGCAGTTGCAGAAACTCAAACTGATTTTACCATACAAGATTACAGAGAGCTTGAGACAGAGTTAAATAAAATTCAGCAAGGAATTAAACCAGAACACCTTTTACCTTTTACATCTAGAGTGCAGGCGCTTTGGGAGAAAGTGAAGGATCAGAAAGAATAAATTTTTTAAAATCAGGAATGCCCCAATCAGACTGGGGCTTTATCCAGCACCTTCCTATAAAGTTATAAGGTTTTATAGGAAGAGTGTCAGATTCCATCTATCCCCTAATCAGGTTACGGGGGTATTCCTCGGCCACGCCTAGTCCTTGCTCCGCTGCACAGAGCGTGGCAAGGGCAGTGGGTCTGGCTGGAAGGTGCTGGATTTATTTTACCCCTAATTTATGATACTTTTAGAGTAATGAGGAAAATACTATATCAAAAAGAAGCAAAGGAACGACTGGATAAATTTTTAAATAATGAGTTGCTTGATTTTTCCCGAAGCCAGATTCAAAAACTGATCAAAGCGGGGCAGATTAAGGTTAATGATGAGTCAACATCAGTCCACCGCTTCTTAAAAACGGGTGATAAAATTACGTTTGAAGAAAAATCACAAGAAGCGTCTACCATAGAAGTTCCTGATAAAATTACCCAGCCAGCGATTATTGCAGAAACAGAAGATTATTTTGTAATCAACAAACCAGCCGGCCTGATTGTCCATCCGGCCACAGGGGTTAAAGAAAAAACTTTAACCGATTGGTTATTAGAGAAATATCCTAACATCAGAGATATCGGCGAAAATCCGGCCAGGCCGGGCATAGTTCATAGATTAGATAAAGAAGTTTCCGGGCTGATGGTAATAGCCGGAACTCAACGGATGTTTGATTATTTAAAAAAGCAATTTCAGAGCCACCAGCTAAAAAAAGAATACCTTGGCTTAGTTCACGGAGTTATTAAAACAGATATTGGGCAGATCAATTTTCCGCTTAAGCGTTCCAAGCTGACTGGCAAAATTGTAGCCAGACCTCAAAAATCAGAAGGTAAGGACGCTATAACCAAATTCGAGGTCATCAAACGATTTGTTAACTATACATATTTAAAACTGACGCTTCTAACTGGGCGCACTCATCAAATCCGGGCCCATCTGCAGGCCTATGGATATCCGCTGGTCGGCGATAAGCTTTATAAGAATAAAAAAATCAAAGATAAATTAAATCTTGATAGAATTTTTTTACATTCTGCCGTTCTGGGTTTTAATGATTTGAATGAAGGCCGGCAGGAATTCAATCTGGACTTGCCCGAAGACTTACAAAACATTTTAAATTCAACCGTATGAAGAAAGGCAAATTATTTATCATAACCGGTCCATCCGCAGTTGGCAAAACTTCTATTGCCAAACTTGTTTTAAAAAAGAAAAAGGATTTAATCCGTTCCATCACTTTTACTTCCAGAAACAAAAGGCCGGGCGAAAAAAACGGCCGGGATTATCATTTTATTACCGAAAAGGAATTCAAAAAGAAAATCAGGAAGTCCGACTTCCTGGAATGGGCTAATAATTATGGTAATTTATACGGGACCGATAAAAAAGAAATTATCGAATTTTTGAATCGGGGCAGGAATGTTTTGGTAGTGATTGACATCAAAGGCGCTTTAAACATTAAAAAAAAATGGCCTGGTGCAGCAACCATTTTTATTCTGCCCGAATCAACAGATCAGCTTAAAAAACGTTTTCAAAAGCGCAGTGATACTGCTAAAGTGGCTATTAAAAAACGTTTAGAAACTGCTGAATGGGAGCTGTCCCAGTCTCCAAAATGCGATTATTGGGTAATAAATCCGGAAAACAGGATTGAACTGGCAGTTAAAGAAGCGCTGGAAATAATTAAGAATGCTTGACAAATAGCCATAATTCCGCTATTCTTAGGTCCAGTTTTTAAA
The DNA here is from genome assembly GCA_018818425.1 of Patescibacteria group bacterium. Taxonomy (GTDB): domain Bacteria; phylum Patescibacteriota; class Patescibacteriia; order UBA1558; family UBA10009; genus JAHISB01. Next base: position 630 of record JAHISB010000013.1, on the reverse strand, counting down.
ACTAAACTAGATTAATTTATAATCAATATGTCAGAACAAAAAAAAGATAAATCCCAGAAAGGTTTTCCTGAAGTAAAACCAGGAATGACTATTAGGGTTCATCAAAAAATTAAAGAAAAAAATCCCAAGGGCGAAGAAAAAGAAAGAGTTCAGATTTTTGAAGGCATGGTTTTAGGGCGAAAACATGGCCGGGAAAAAGGAGCTACTATTACCGTCAGAAAAATTTCTGAAGGCATAGGCGTAGAAAAAATTTTTCCTCTTTATTCTCCGAATATCGTTAAGATCGAAATTAAAAAACAAGCCAAGGTTCGTCAAGCCAAATTAGGTTACTTAAGAACTTATAAGAAAAGGTTGCAGGAAAAGAAGGCCTCTAAGTAAAATTAAATTAAGTTTAGCGCCGAAGTGGTGGAATTTGGTAGACACGCAGGCTTGAGGGGCCTGTGGGCGTTTTTGCCCGTGGAGGTTCAAGTCCTCTCTTCGGCACCAAACTGGACTTCTTGATTTTTGGGAAGCCAAAGCGATAGTTTGCTCGCCGCGCCTTGCGGCGCGGCTCGCAAGGAATTGGGCGGTAAAATCAAACGGCGGGACGAAATTCCACGAAACAATTTTTTCGGAAATGAGGCGGTTCGT
>JAHISB010000012.1 GCA_018818425.1 Patescibacteria group bacterium | reverse complement strand
TACCCCGGCTTTTACCATTAAGCAAGGCGGCATAGGAGATATCTTTAATCTTTTAGACGGCAATACCGAAGTTTTAACAGTTTTAGACGGCGGCAACGTGGGCATCGGCACTTCTACCCCCAGTTATCTTCTAGACATAGACGGCGATCTAAGAGTCGGCGAAGCGGCCCATGGCTACGCCCTCTTTGTTGACGCCACCAATGAAAAGATCGGCTTAAGCACTTCCACGCCTACGGGACGTCTTTCCATTGAAGCTACGGCCGGAGTTGATTCACTGGTTATTGGTTCTTCAACAGCCACTTACTTTAAGGTGGATAAGAACGGCAATGTAGGCATTGGCACAGCCAACCCGGGCGCTAATTTAGAAATATACACAGGCGCTGTTGAAAATACTTTTAAGATTCAACAGCCCAATTTAAAATTTGTGATTTTAAGGCCTAATGCCGCCGGCACTTACGAAGAGTTTGATGAAAGAACTGGTTGTATTGCGACTGAACATTGGAAGTGTTCAAATGAAGGCCTAGCTGATGATACTTCTACTCATGTTGAAACAGATACACAGGGCGCTAAAGATACTTATAACCTTACAGCTTCGGGGCTAGCCGCCGGCTCTGTTATAAGTTCTGTTACTGTTTACGTAAAAGTCTCATATGAAAGCGCCGGTGATACCGATTGGCACATTATGATCCGCAGCGGCAGTACCAATGCCACCAGCACAGTATTTACCGAAGATACTTCTTGGTTTTTCCGTTCCAATACTTGGGCAACAGACCCTAATACCGGTGCGGCCTGGACCATTGCCGCTGTTGATGCTTTACAAGCAGGCGGCGAAACAGACAGCTCTGCCGCGGGCGGCGTATCCATTACCCAAGTTTACGCTGTGGTTGAATATTCTGACCCGACAGATATAGCCACTAATTTCATTATTAGTTCGGATAATAAAATCGGCATCGGCACATCTTCGCCGGCAGCCACTTTAGATATAAGCGGCGATTTGCGGGTAATGACAGAACCAACCGCTTCCACCACAGATGCGGCGCTCGATGTCTGGAACAGAGCAGACTCCGCGTCTAATCAGGTGGCTATTTTTAGAGCTAATGATAGGCCCACAGCCGCTAACGATGACCAAGGGTATTTGAGTTTTTACGGCGATGATGAATTAGGCAGCAGTGTTGAATTTGGGCGGATGCTTTGGGAAATGGATGATGTTTCAACCAGCACCAAAGATGCCACCTTAAGGTTTTTTGTAGAGGAGAATAATTCCTTAGTTGATACTCTTACCATTACCGGTTCGGCCGTAACAGTCAATTCAGCTAACCTGACGGTTACCGGCAGCACTTTGGCGCAAAGCGGCTATATCAGCGGCACTACCGCCCTTTCGGATTCCGGCTATGCTTTGGGCGGCGCCAGCAACGGCGATATTAAGTTTGGCGTTTCTAATAACGATGCCACAATTATTGCCGGTGACTCTGCCGCGTCTTTATTGGTTAATGGAAGATGGTCAGAGGCCAGTTCAGGCAATCATTCAATTATCGCCAATTTAGCAGTAAAGCCGTTGGAAATAGATGCTGATTCAGCCACCGTTAGCAATACTGCCTCTCTTTATATTGAAGGCGCGGCTGATTCTACTGTGGTTACCGGCAACAACTATGCTTTGTGGGTTGACGCCGGCGTTTCCAGGTTTGACGGCAATGTCGGTATCGGCACATCTTCTCCGGCCGCCCGGCTCTCTATATCAGGCGGCTCTTCACCTATGATTATGGTTGACGCCCCCTCTGGCTTCACTAATAATCTCTTTGACCTTAAAGTGGCTTCTTCTTCTGTTTTTACTATCAATCATAAAGGAACTATTACCACTAATTTGGATGTAGGAGGAATGGCCACTATTACGGCCTCGACAGGCAATATCAATACCGAAGGCAATATTTTAGTAGGCGGTAGCGCCAGTATTGTTGGTGTAATTAGAACTGGTGGAGCAGCTATATCTGTTTATAACCACTTTGGTGCTGGCGGAACAGCAAACTTTGCCAATGATGACGCTTCAGACGTTTATATCCAAGACCAATTAGAGGTGGATGGCAATGCTTATTTTTGGGGCACAACGCTTGGTGTAGGAGGCATGGCCACCATTACCGCAGCCACAGGAGAGATTCAAGGCAATAAGTTTGGTATTAACGGCACTGATGTTATATCATCAGCTCTCCAGCTTCAGAATATTGCTACTTTAGACGCCACTACCGAAACCACTATTGAAAATGCTATGGACACTTTAAGCAATGTTACTTCTTTAGGCACTTTAACCTCCTTAACCGTGGATAATGTTATTATCAACGGCGCCACCATCGGCCACACTTCGGATGCCGACCTTTTAACCTTAGCTTCGGGCCAGTTAACCATTGACGGCGTTGTCAGCCAGGGCACCACAACCATTCCTTACAATGCTTCATACAATCTATTATATGGCAGTAAAGGCGCTGGCATATTTTTGCCTAATAATAGCGGCAAAGTTTATGCTTTTGCCGCTGTTAGCGCCAATACAGGCATGTCATTTGATTTTGCTAATTCAACAATAAGTATTGATAAGTCGGGCTCTGGTAATTTTATTTTTGATATTTCAACCGGAAGCATAGGAGATTTTACAGCAAAATCCTTTACTGCCGGACAAAGATTATTTTATGATTCCAGCGCTAATAAATTGAGTGTTGTAGCGGCTGGCGGCTTAGTTACCTCTACAATTGAAGCTGGAAAAGGGTTGCGTGTAACAACTGGCGATTCAGCTTTTATAGCAGATTCTTTCCCTTCTGCTGGAATGTGGTTTACGGCCGGCGGTGAAGGCCCTCGTTATAGACTTACAAACACCAGCGGCACAACATATCATCAATTTTTATTATCTGATTATGCCTTTCATTTAAGCGGCATAAGAATCGGCGCTACTTCTACTGATAATGAAATAGATCGGGTGAGCACTGGTTCAGGTTCAGCCACTTTATATATTGGCAATCGGACAATTAGCACTGCGGCTATTATAGATGGCGATATGTTAGATGGCGGCGCCGACCCCACTATTTATGGCTTATCTGATTTGATGCAAATAGAAGTAGTGGATTTTCAATATAAGCCGGAATTTAACAATGATAATTCAATGCAAACGGGAATTATCGCTCAACAACTTCAAGGAATTTATCCTAAGGCCGTAAAAGAACTTAATGACGGTCTTTTGACAGTTGATAATAATGAATTAATTCCATTGATAATTCAATCAGTCCAAGACCAGCAGGAACAAATAGATATTGTTCAGGATAGAGTAGTGATAGATGATGTAACCGGCAATGTGGGCATTGGCATTGATCCTATGTCACAGCCAAGCGGTCAGCTGCATGTGGCTGGGGGCGAGGTTGTAATTGGCACAGGCGGCGAAATGGATTATGTTAGCGGGGACGGCGATTTATATGTGCAAAATAATTTGGAAGTTGACGGCACTTTGTATCAGACCGGCGCTGATATTGCCGAGCTTTATCCGTCGCTTTCAAGTTTAGAGGTCGGCGATGTGGTGATGGCCGATGTTAATAATGAAGGTTATATTACTAAAGCCACCGGCGAGCTCACCAATTTAGTGATGGGCGTTATTTCGTCAGAACCGTCCATGGTTTTAGCCAGCGGCAGTTCAGCGGAAAATCAATATCAATTAACTCTGGTGGGCAGGGTAGCAGTTAAAGCTACTGCCGTTAACGGCCCTATCGGAGTCGGCGACCAGTTAACCATTGCGCCGCTTAGCGGCTATGCCATGAAGCTTAATCAGGGCCAGGCCGGACCGGTTATCGGCACGGCTCTGCAGTCGCTTACTGCCGGCCAGGGTTTGATTAATATGTTCGTCAATTTAAACTACAATTTAGCCGCTGACAGACTGGATAATGCCACCAAGTTTGGTTCATCGGGAGTCAGCTTGTTCAGCGAAGAGGGGACTATTGCCCTTAATGCTCTGCCGGTGGAAATTGCTTTATTGCAGGGCGAAACCCAGACTTTTACCGGCAACTATATTTTTGGCGAAGGGCCAAACACCAGCGATCTTATCATCCTTAATTCTAAAATCGCTTCCAATATAAACTTTGCCGTTGATGATTTGTATAATATCGGCTCAGAAGAAAACAGCGCCGCCGGCATTTATGTCAATGCAGTTTATTCAGACGAAATTTTCACCGAGGAATTGCAGTCCGATAATATTTTTGGCGAAAAATTGATTATTGACGAAGCCGGCGGCCAGGGTTTGAATTTAGAGGATTACAGCTTGTATTTATCCGGCGGCCTGGCTTATTTTGGCGGCAATGTGGGCATTGGCGAATTTAATCCTGCTTCTTCCAGCCAAGCTTTGCTTTTAGAATATCCTGAATTTGCTTTAGACGGCGGAGATTTATATGTGATTGACAACGTTGGCATTGGCGGCGATGTTTATGTGGCTGGCAATATCAAAGTAGCCGGCGCCATTGAATATCAGGGCCAGGGCACAGCCCAGTACTTTACCGTGGAAAATATCGGCACTTCCACCATAGACTTTGGCACAGTGATTTTAGTCAGCCAGGCAACTTCCACCGACGGCTTTATCTCTGATGAAGCCAACTCAACCAGAATTTTGGGCATTGTCGGCGCTTCTTCGGCTGAAATTTTTGGCGCGGGCAGCAAGTCAACTTCATCTCTGCCGATTATTGTTTATGGAACGGCTTTGGTTAATGTTTCAGCAGAAAACGGACCTATTAACAAGGGCGATAAATTAACCACGGCCGCAACCAATGGCTATGCTATGCTGGCTACCAAGCCGGGAGCCGGAGTTTTAGGCGCTGCCTTAGAACCGCTTAACGAAGGAGAGGCAAAAATTAAAGTTTTTGTCGATCTGGGCACTTATTTTGAGCCCCTAGCTGAAGTAATAACCGTGGGCAAAAAAGGCGCTGATTTTAAAACCATCAGCCAGGCGCTTGATTCCATTGAAGATAATTCATTAATTAAACGTTATTTAATAGAAGTAGCCCCGGGCTTTTATGAAGAAAAAATTATCACCAAGGATTTTGTGGATATTGTCGGCGCCGGCGAAGATTTAGTAACAGTTATCAGCGATGAACAGACAGTTTTGCAGATTGCCGGCAACAGCCGCGTTGAAGGCATTACTTTTGAATCAGTCAGCAGTTCCATTGAACCGGTGATTGTTTCTGTTAATAGTTTAAGTTCCACAACCAAGCCCATACTTAAGAATTTGACTTTGCTGGCTAGCGGCGATGAGCCGGCTATCGGCGTTTCTATTTCCGGCCAGCCCCAGTCAGTGCTGATCAGCAATTTGACTTTGAGCAGTAATTTTTATCAGGGCATTACTAATTTAGCTTCCACAACGGTCCGCGTAATGTCTTCCGATTTAAGCCAGGTCAACGGCACGGCTTTAGTGGCTCAAAACGGCTTGGTTAAATCCTCTTATAGCGAAATCAACGGCGCTTTAGGCGATATTTATATTTCACCCTTGGCGCGGGTTGAGTCCAAAGACGACCATTACAAACAGGTTACCAACATGGGTTCCTTTACAGATATCAGCAACCGCGGCAAAATTGCCGATAATTATATTGATTATGGCTGGCTAGCGGAAAAAGACGAAGAGTCGTTTAATCCTTTAACGGTTAAAGTTTCTAATGGCCAGGGTTATATCAACGGCGTTAAGGTTAATACGGCCAATTTAGGCAGTCTGGCTTTAAATGCTTCATCAACCAGCTATATTTTTATCGATGACAGCGGCATTTTATCTGCAACTACTGCTTCTCCAACGGTTGATAACAAAACCATCCTTATTGCCCAGGTTTATACCGCTGCCGAAGAGATTGTGGATATTATCAACGAACGAACCAACGAAGTTATAGTAGCCAAAGAAGGCGGCCAATACCGCAGCATCCAGCAAGCGCTTAATTCTATAACTACTAATTCAGCAAATAACAGGTGGGTTATCAAGGTCGGGCAGGGAGTTTATAACGAACAAATTCAGCTAAAGCCCTTTGTGGATATTGCGGGCAGCGGCAGGGGAGCAACTAAAATAATGGCCGTTAACAAGCCGGTGGCGCTGGCCGATTTTAGCTCGGAATCGTTTAGCGGTTTATCGGCCTCCACTTCTTTAGAAGTCAAGATTTCTGATTTAGAACTCCAGCTCTCTAATGATAATGTAGGACAGCCGGTTGTTCAGATTTTCAGCAGCGAGCCGGCTCAAGGTTCAACCACCACTATACCGGCCAATCAAATATCTTTGGAAGATTTAATTTTAAGCTGGTCAGGCGATAGCGGGGTTGAATCCACCGGAGTTGCCGTCAGCGGCCGCAATTCAGTGAAATTAAATCAGGTTGTTATTAACGATGTTGATTACGGCGTCAGTTCAGAAATTTTAAGCGATAATTCCGCAACCACTGTTGTGGAAGTGGCCTTTTCATCAGTTAATGCCAAAAATTCTGATATCAGAACGGTCTGCCTTGATGCCCAAACAGCCGCTGAATGCACCGAAGAAACAGCAATTGAAGATGCCGGCTCAACGGTTCATATTATTTCCTCGTATAATACTTTATCCGGCAAAGAGAATTTTACAGCAGGCAAAGGAACGGTTATTTCTTCGTCCCACGATACTTACTTGTCTTACAGCGGCGAGGGCGAATTCAGGCAGAAAGATTATTTTAGAAATATTACCGGAAGCGATAAAACAGTTTTTGCCCTGCAAAACGCCGGCGCCGATTTGTTTACGGTATCAGCTTCCGGCACTATTGCGGTTAGTCCGCAAAATACCAGCGGCGACAGTTTCAGCATAATTGCGGAAACCGCCTCTTCTACCTTAATGGTGGTTAATAACGGTTCCGGACCCGCTTTAACCGTTGTCGGCGATTTAATCCTTCGTTCAGCCACCTCCACTATGCCGGTTACCATTGCCGCTGCCGGCGGAGAAATCAATGTGGGCGCGCCCGGCGATACTATCAACTTAAATATCGAAGGCGTAACCTATAACTTTAAAGAAAATGTCAGGCGCAATGTTTTATCTGCTTATCTGGCCGCTCCCATAAGCGGCGATAAAGTTTGGGGCTCGCAGGATAACTCCTGGAATCCGCCGGAAAATATCACTGTTCTGGCAGTCAAGGTTCAATACGAGTGCTACGAAGGCGGTATGTTCCAGCTGGCGTTGAAAGATAAACAGGGTAATACCATTACCGACCTTAACGGCTGGTCTTGCGACGGTTATCAAAAAATGGTCGAGGATCAGTTAAACTATCCGCTGACGCCGGATGACGGCATGTATATAGATATTATTACCGCCACCGAAGGCATTAAAAACGTTACTATTACCATTGAATATATTTATGAAAATCGTTAAAATATATTAAATTCAGCCTATTTTGGCCGGATAACTGCTAAATTTGACACGCTAGCTATTGATTTGTTAAAATAGATTAGCTAAATCTTGGGGTTATCAACAGTTGTTGAGCTAAATCGACTGAATTTATTCAAATATTTTATAAAGTTAACTTTAATTAAAAAAATTATGCCAGACATTAAACCACCAGTTATTGGTGACCAAATTAAAAAATCAGAGGCAGAGCAGGCCAAGGCCGCGTCTTTAGCGAGGCAAGAAAAGAAAGGAGGGGCGTTCAAGGTCATCATCATCATTATTATTATTACCGTGATAGTTTTAATCGGCCTTTTCTTGGTTTCTAAATACACCAGCTTAAACATCCTCAATATTAACAAACCGAATGCGGCGGAAAATTTAGACAAGCCCTCCGGCTGGAGCGCGGTGTTCTTGTCTAACGGACAGGTTTATTTCGGCAAAATAAAAAAACAAGACGATTATGAATTAGTTCTGACAGACATTTATTATTTACAGGTTACTAAGCAGATTCAGCCGGCCGACCAGACAACGCCGCCGCAGCAGCAAAACGTTTCCTTGGTTAAGCTGGGCAACGAACTGCACGGTCCCCGCGACGCTATGTCCATTAATATGTATCACATCATCTTTACCGAGGAGCTTAAGCTGGATTCAAAAGTGGTTCAGGCCATCGACAGATACCTGGAAGAAAATCCATAAATTTTTTATCTCAAACAGTTTAAAAAGGATCCGCTGGCCGGATTCTTTTTAATGCCCTTAATTGCTTGTCTAATCCTATTGTTTGGGCTATAATAATCATAATATGACGAAAGAAATCACTTTGCCTAAAGGCGGGGCAAATCCTTCAGACGAATATAAAATAAGGCTCCAACGTTTGGCAGAAATCAAAAAAGCCGGCTTTAATCCATACCCCGGCAAAGCTCGCCGGTCTTTTTTAATTGGCGATGTTTTAAGCGATTTTAAAAATAAAGAAAAATCAAAAATTAAAATTAGCATCGCCGGCAGAATCAGATCGCTGCGCCTTCATGGCGGCTCCTGTTTTATTCACCTGGAAGATGGCGCCGGAAAAATTCAGGCCTATTTTAAAAAAGACGAAGTGGGGAATAAGCAGTACCGATTTTTTACAGACAGTTTCGATGTCGGCGATTTTATAGAAATTCAAGGCGCTTTATTTGTCACCAAAAGGGGCGAGCAGACAATCCTGGCCAAAAAATTTAAGTTGTTATCTAAGGCGCTGCTGCCGCTGCCCGAAAAATGGCACGGCCTGGCCGATGTTGAGACAAGATTCAGAAAAAGATATCTGGATTTGCTGTCTAACCCGGAAGTTAAAAAAATATTTATCAAAAGGAGTAAAATTATCCAGTATCTCCGCGACTATTTTTTAAAGAACGATTTTTTGGAAGTTGACACCCCGATACTTCAGCAAGTTGCTTCCGGAGCAATAGCTAAGCCGTTTAAGACCCGTCACCAAGCTTTAAACACCGATTTATTTTTAAGAATCGCGCCGGAGCTGTACTTAAAAGAATTAGTCATCGGCGGTTTTGATAAAGTTTTTGAGCTTGCCAGATGTTTCAGAAACGAAGGCATAGATTATGCTCATAACCCGGAATTTACGCAAATTGAATTTTACTGGGCTTATAAAGATTATAACGATTTGATGGCATTCACCGAAAAAATGCTTTCGGATTTGGTTAAAGATATAAACGGCTCAACGGTTGTTGATTATGATAACCAAAAAATCGATTTTAAGCCGCCTTATCCTCGCATTGATTTTAGAGAAGCTTTAATTAAAGAATGTAAAATCGATTTAGATAAGCATGATGCTAAATCACTGATTAAAGAAGCCGTAAAGAAAGGCCTAAAACCAGAAAAACACTGGGGCAAAGGCAAAATCGCCGATGAATTATTTAAGGAATATGTGAGGCCCAAGATGATTAACCCGACCTTTTTAATTAATCACCCGGTGGAACTTTCCCCCTTATCTAAAAAGATTGAACAGAGGCCGAATTATGTAGAGAGATTTCAGTTAATAGTTGGAGGGAAAATAGAACTTTTAAATGCCTTTACCGAACTTAATGATCCGCTGGAACAGGAAGAGCGCTTTAAATTACAGCAGGGGCTTTCTAAAAAGGGGGATGAAGAAGCTATGGGCAAAGACGATGAATTTGTAGAGGCCTTAAAGTACGGCTTGCCGCCTACCGCCGGCTTTGGCATGGGCATAGATAGATTAGTTAACGTCCTGACTAATACTCATAGCATCAAAGAAGTGATTTTATTTCCGACGTTAAAGCCGGAGAAGTAATTTATGACCAGAGCAGAAGCTTTAAAATTAGTTAAAGAAAAAATCCAGAATCAGAATTTAATAAAGCATTGTTTAGCTGTTGAAGCGATAATGAAAGCGATGGCAGTTCATTTAAATCAAGAAGTGGATGCTTGGTCATTAGCCGGCCTTTTACACGACATTGATTACGAGGAAACAAAAGACGACCCTCAAAATCATAGCTTAAAAGGAGGCGAGATGCTTAAAGAATTAGGCCTGCCCGATGAAATAGTCCGCGCCGTAAAAGCTCATAACGAGATTCATGGCCTGCCAAGAGAATCATTATTAGATAAGGTATTATACGCAGTTGATCCTTTATCCGGATTTATTACAGCCGTGGCTTTGGTTTACCCTTCAAAAAAATTGGCTGATGTCAAAATTAAATCAATAACTAAAAGATTAAAAGAAAACAGGTTTGCCGCCGGCGCCAGCAGGCAAGGCATGAAATCCATTGAAGATGCTGGTTTAACTTTTGAACAATTTGCCGAAATCGGCTTAAAAGCCATGCAAGAAATAAGCGAAGATCTGAGCTTGTAATCGATTTTAATTTTTAGTTTTAGGTTTTCAATCTTTAATAATTTAAAACTGAAAATTTAAAATTATTTATATGAAAATCCTTCTCGCCACTCATAATCCGGCTAAAATCAAAGATTATCGTCAAATACTTGAAAAAAAAGGCATTGAAACGTTAACTCTGAATAGTTTGGAAATAACCGATAAATTTGAGGAAAATAAAGATTCTTTTAAAGAAAACGCCTTTGATAAAGCCAAGTTTTACTATAATTTATCTAAAATGCCGACTTTAGCCGAAGACGGCGGGTTTGAAATTGATTATTTTAACGGCCAGCCGGGCGTAAAATCAAGAAGATGGCTGGGTTACGAAGCATCTGACGAAGAAATAATAGAATTTTTAAAGACAAAAATAAAAGAAATCCCCGAAGATAAAAGAACCTGCCGCTTTACCGCGGTTTGCTGTTTGGTAAAATCTCCGCCAGGGGCGGATCATCCTTTGGTTGAAGAATTAGAGGTCAGATTTGCTAAAAATTCTATAGAAGGTTATTTAACAGACGAGTATAACGATACTTATCCGGAGGGCTTTCCTTATCGCGCTTTTTTTATAGAAAAAACCTTTAATAAATATATTATGGATTTAACCAGCGAAGAATATCAACAGATTAATCACCGCCAGAAAAATATAGAAGAAATAATTAAATTTCTCATTGACAAAGGGTAATTGAATTACAGAAAAGAAGTAATAATTAAACTATTAACCTCGGCTCAAAGCCGATATTTAACATTTATCATTTAATTTTAAGATTATGCCAGATATAAACTATATCAGAGAAAATCCGGAAGAAATAAAGCAGATAATGGTCAATAGGGGAGCGGACTTAAGCGTTGACCAGCTTTTAAAATTAGATAAGCAACGAAGAGATTTAATTCAGCAGGAAGAGGATTTAAAATATAAAAAAAATCTTCTTTCCGGCGATAAGCCCACTAAAGAGCGCATTGCTGATTCCAGGCAGATAGGGGGGCGGCTAAAAAAAGTGGAAAAGCAAAAAAATAAAGCTGAAGAACAATATTTTAATTTATTATCAAAATTTCCCAATGTTCATCAGCCGGAAGTGTTTATCGGCAAAGGCGAGGCCGATAACAGAGAAATTAAAAAAGTGGGCCAGCCGCCTAAATTCAGCTTCAAAATAAAAGATTATATGGAGCTGGCCGGACTTCATGATTTAATTGATACGGAAAGAGCCGCTAAAGTCAGCGGCGCCAGATTCGGCTATTTAAAAAATCAGGCGGTTAATCTGCAGTTTGCTTTAATTCAATACGCGCTGGATATTCTCCAAAGTTCCGGCTTTAGACCTTTTATTACGCCGGTGCTGGTTAAAAAAGAAATTATGGAAAAAACCGGTTACGACAGCTACACTAAAGGCCAGGACGCTTATTTTTTAGAAAAAGAAAATCTTTATCTAGTAGGCACCGGCGAGCACGCTTTAATTTCTTATCATGCTAACGAAATTTTAAACGGCGGCGCTTTGCCTTTAAGATACACGGCTTATTCCAGCTGTTTCCGAAGAGAAGCCGGCAGTTATGGCAAAGATACTAAAGGCATTTTACGCGTCCATCAGTTTGATAAATTAGAAATGATAACTTTAACCACTCCCGAAAAATCGGTCGAGGAATTTAATTTCCTTTTAAGCCTGCAGGAAAAGCTGGTTCAGGGATTGGAATTGCCCTACCGGTTATTAGAGGTGTGCACGGGTGATTTGCCAAAACCGTCGGCAAAAGTTATAGATTTAGAATGCTGGCTGCCTTCGGAAAATAAATATCGAGAAACCCACTCGGTTTCTAATTGCACCGATTATCAGGCCAGATTGTTGAATATTAAATACCGGGATTCGGATAATAAAAAACAGCATGTTCATATTTTAAACGGCACTGGCTTTGCCGTCGGCAGAACTTTGATTGCTATTTTAGAGAATAATCAACAAAAAGACGGCTCTATAAAAATTCCTAAATCCCTCCATAAATATTTGTCTTTTAAAGAAATAAAAAGTGATGGAAAATAAAAATACTTGGGTAGAAATTAATAAAGCCGCCTTAAGCCATAATCTAAAACAGTTTCGTAAAATAATTGGACCCCAAGTCCGGCTGTTAATTCCGGTTAAAGCCAACGCTTATGGGCATGGCTTAGTTGAAGTTGCTAAAATAGTTTTACCAAACGGCGCTGATTGGCTGGGGGTTAATTCATTGGAAGAAGCGGAATTTCTTTGCAGTAATAAAATTTTCAAGCCGATTTTAATTTTGGGCTATGTTAAATTAACTGAACTTAAAAGATTGAAATTTTTTAAAAATATCCGCTTGGCGGTTTATAACGAGGCCACCGTTAAAAAGCTGGGCCAATTAAAAAGCAAGGTAAAAATTCATCTAAAATTAGAAACCGGCGCTACCCGCCAGGGCGTTGCTTTAAAAGAGATTTTAGTATTTGTTAAGTTGATAAAAAAATATAAAAATATTGAACTTGAAGGTATTTACACCCATTTTGCCAATGTCGAAGACACTAAAAATCATCATTTTGCTTTTTCTCAATTAAAAAAGTTTAATCAGGCCGTTGAATTGTTAGAAAAAAATGGCATCAAAATACCTCTTAAGCATGCGGCTTGCAGCGCCGCCGCGATACTTTACAAAAAAACCCATTTTAATTTGGTCAGGCCGGGTATTAGCGTTTATGGGCTTTGGAGCAGCTACGAAACTAAAGTGGCCGCTGGTAAAAAACATAAATCAATAAAACTGGAGTTGGTCTTAAGCTGGAAATCGATCATCGCCCAAATAAAAAATGTTAAGCAGGGATCAGCCGTTGGTTACGGCAGGACAGAAAAAGTCTCTCGTGATTCGCGAATCGCTGTTATTCCGGTCGGCTATTGGGACGGCTTTGATAGGGGACTCTCCAGCGTTGGAAATGTTTTAATTAAAGGAAAGCGGACAAAAGTCATCGGCAGAATTTGTATGAATATGTTTATGGTTGATGTTACTGATATTAAAAATGTAAAAACAGAAGACGAAGTTGTGCTTATCGGCAGGCAGGGCAGGGAAGAGATAACCGCTGACGAAATTGCCGAAAAACTTAAGACTATTAATTATGAGGTGGTGACTAGGATAAATCCTTTGATAAAAAGAAAAATCATATAATTGATATAATATTTGAATATTAGATTATTAGATTGATGGATTATTTGTTATTTTAAATAGATCTATTATTCAAATAATATTGTGCGACGCTTATGTCTTATAGCAGAAAATTGAGAGTAGGGGTGATTATGGGGGGCAAGTCCGGGGAACACGAGGTTTCGGTTATTTCCGCCGCCTCTGTTATTAAAGCGTTAGACAGAAAAAAATACGAAGTTATTCCCATCGGCATAACTAAAACCGGCAAGTGGATTTCCGGAACGCAGACTATTAAAATTCTTAAATCTCAAAATAGCCATAAACTTTTAGAGAAGATATTACTGCCCGATCCTAATCAAAAATCGCTGGTGGCTATAAAAAATAATCATTTCAGCTATCAAAAGCCCCTGGATGTTATTATCCCTATTTTGCACGGAACTTACGGCGAGGATGGTAAAATTCAAGGCCTGTTAGAGTTGGCTGACATACCTTACGTGGGAGCTGGAGTGCTTGGCTCGGCCATGGGCATGGATAAAATTGTGATGAAACAGCTTTTTCAGCAGGCCGGATTATTAACGCCGCAGTTTATTTATTTTACCAGTAACCAATGGCCTAAAAAAAAGTTGGCCATAGTAAGGGAAGTTGGAAAAAAATTAAAATATCCGCTCTTTGTTAAACCGGCCAATCTGGGCTCATCTGTCGGTATTAATAAAGCTAAAAATAAAAATGAATTGATTGAGAATATCAACGAAGCTTGCCAGTTTGACAGAAGAATAATTATCGAACAGGCCGTTGCCAATATCCGGGAAATTGAGTGCGCTGTGCTGGGCAACGATGAGCCCCTGGCCTCTGTGCCCGGAGAAGTGGTGCCGGGCGATGAATTTTATAGTTATAAAGATAAATATATAGATAATAAATCGCAGCTTATTATTCCGGCAAACTTAAATAAAAAATTAACCGGGCAGATTCAGCAAGCTTCAATCAAAGTTTTTAAATTGTTGGATTTAGCCGGCATGGCTAGAGTTGATTTTTTTCTGGAAAATAATAAAAAACTATTTATCAACGAAGTTAATACCATACCCGGTTTTACCTCGATCAGCATGTACCCCAAACTATGGGAAGCTTCCGGCCTTCCTTACGCTAAACTTTTAGATACTTTAATTAAACTGGCTTTAGAAAGGCATCGGCAAAAACAGAGATTAAAAACCAGTTACAGCTTAAAACCTAAAGTTTAATGGATCGCAGGTTAAAAAATTCAATTTATTACCGGCAAAAACCCACTCACTCCATCACTAAACCCAAAAGCAAGCGTCCTCATCGTTATCTTTTAGAGGAGGCGAAAAAGTTAAGGGAAAAAGTGGCTTTTTTTAGCATTATTATTTTTCTAGTTCTGGCCGTCTATTCTTTGTTTTATTCCGAATTTTTTACTTTAAAAAATATTGCTATTGATTCCACAGCCGATATTAATAAAGAAGAGGCCGAGGATTCGATTAAGAGCATTTTAGCCAGCAATTTTGCTTTAATTCTGCCTCAAGATAACTATTTTTTATTTAATAAAAACTATTTTAGGAAAAAATTTCAGGAGCAGTATTCTTTAAACGATTTAGAAATCGATAAAAAATATCCTGACTATATCTTTTTTAAGGTTGTTGAGAAAGTAGGCCAGTCGCTTTGGGTTGCCAATGAGCAGGCCTATTTAATTAACTTAGAAGGCCAGGTTGTTAGAGAGCTTCCGCCGGATCAGTTAACTAGCGCTAAAATACCCGTTATTTACGATTTATCTAACAACCAAGTCGAAGTTAAAGATAAGGTTATCGAGCAGAGGACTTTAGATTTAATCATTGCTCTCTACAAAAATTTTGAGAGTTATCAGATACCGGTTGTGAAGATTGATTATTTTAAAATCGATAATCCCAGGGCTAATTATATAAAATTAGTTGCCGAGCAGGGTTTTGAAATCCATTTTAATACCATCCTGCCTTTAGAAAAACAAATTTATAAATTGAAACGTTCTTTAGAAGCGGGGAAAGTTGATTTAAACAAGATTATCTATATTAATTTAAGAATATCCGACCAGGTGATCTATAGGTGATATTTAAAGGGATATGTTATTTAGCTTCGTAAAAGAAATGTTGTGCGACGCATATAATATTATAAAACAACCCTCTCCCGCTCTGTTTGGTAGTGTCAATAATATATTTAACATTATTATTAATGTTGATTTAAACTAATTTCACATATAATTCACCGATAATCAGTTCACTTCTCGATAAACTCGAAGTCTATCGACTGATAACGCACAGATAGCTCGCAGATGCTTTTTATCATCGATTGGCGAGTCATCTTTTATTTTTTATAAACAAAGATACTCAGAGATTAAAAAATAGAGGCAACTCATACTCCCCTATCTTTGTCCCTCGCCTTTAAAATATCTTTATAAAGACAAGGGATTTTAAATTAATTAAGGCAGGTAGCTTAAAGGATTAACCGGAATGCCGTTTAACCTTACTTCAAAATGCAAATGCGGACCGGTGGTTAATCGGCCTGCGCCCGAAGTTCCCGGCGAGCCGCCGCTTAAAGCAATAACTTCGCCCTGGACCACAAAATCATCTTCGCTGACATAGGGCTTGCTGATATGCCCGTAAACAGTGGAAAGCCCGCCGGTATGAACCACTAAAATATAGCCATAATTAGTGGTGTTATCAAATTTTACTTTAGCCACGTAGCCGGATTTAGCCACCCTAATTGGCGTTCCTTGAGGGGTATCCCCTATATCGACGGCCGGGTGTTCAAAAATATAACGAAAAGGATAATCGGGGTCATGAAAGTAAGCGGTTATTTTACGCGAGGAAATAGGCCAGATAAAACCGTCGTCGGTGGGTAAAATACCCTGGGTTTCCATAATTCTTTTCCTGGCCTCTACCTCTAAATTCTGAATCTCCGATTCAATAGCGGCCTGTTCCGCCTTTACATCGGCTAAAAGCTGTTGAAAAGTAAATTCCTGCCCTTGAGTCTGGTTTAAAAGCTGATTTTTAGCGATTTTATCGCCGGCCAGCCTTTCTTTATTGGCGATTAATTTGTCGTGCAGGCTGTCTAGCTGTTTTTTTCTGATTTCTAATTTATCTTTTTTGTCTTCCAACTCTTCTTTCATTTGATTTAAATCAATAAAGTCGTTTTTTAAATTTGATTCTATAATCTGCAGCTCATTAAGCTCTTTAAAAAAACCGCCTAAAGAACCTTCTAAAACCAGAATTTCCAGATGGCTTTTTTTCCTGTCAATGCTGTTGACGCTTCTTAAAATATTAGCCATTCTTTTTTGCTGGTCATGGATTTGTTCTTTTTTATGCTCTATCTGCAGCTGCAGATTTTGGGTTTCCAGCTCGGTCTGTTCTATCTGCAGTTCGTTGGTCTGGATTTCTAAAGCCAGCTTAGCCATGCTGGTTTCCAGAATGCCGACTTGATTTTCGAGGTTGTTTATTTCCCGGCGCTTGATTTTTAAAGTCTCTTCGTAAGCGGCCTGCTGTTCCTGCAGATCATCTACCTGCCCTTGATGCTGCTGGATTTCTTCTTTTAATTTTTGAATTTGCGGGTCGGTTTGTTCAAAAATATCCGTGGTTGACTGAACGGTTAAGACGGCCAAACTGCTTAAGGGGAATAAAAAATTGGCTATTAAAAATACAGCCAATATTATATATAGCCCTTTGTTTGTTTTTTTGTTTTCCATAAAATCAGTATAGCAGATTTAACCTAATTTTTCTATGGCCTTTTTGATTCTGTCCAATGATTCATCTTTGCCGATTATTTCCATAATCTCTTCGGGCGGCGGGCTTTTTTCCAAGCCGGAAAGAGCTACCCTGACCGGCCAGAAAACATCGCCGTTAGTTAGCTGATTTTCGGAAACAGCTTTTTCTAAATTTGATTTTATCGCTTCCCTATTCCATTTTTTTAGGCCGGATAATTTTTCTAAAGAGATTTTTAAGCCCTTAACAGTCGTTTCTTTATCGGATCTTTTGAATATCAGAAAATTTTCGGAGTATTCGGCTATTTCAACGGTTGACTTGACTAAATCCGCGATCTGGGCAATTGTTCCGAGCCGTTCTTTTTCGTTTTTTAATATTTTTTCAAGAATCTTTGGGTCAAGATCCGGACAGTGTTTTAAGCAAAGTTTAAAAAGTTCTTTATCTGATTTTTGTTTGATGTAATGCGAGTTAAACCAGTTTAACTTTTCAATATCAAAGATAGCTCCGCTTTTTTGCACTCGTGTTAAATCAAATTTTTTAATTAAACCATTTAAACTAAACGCTTCCCTATCGTCTTGAGGGTGCCAGCCCAAAAGAGCAACATAGTTTATTAAAGCTTCCGGCAAATAGCCCTTATCCAAAAAATCTTCTACCGATACATCGCCCTGCCTTTTAGAAAGTTTTGATTTATCGGGATTTAAAAGCAGCGGCAAGTGGGCAAAAATCGGAATTTCCCAGCCGAACGCCTGATATAATAAAATATGTTTGGGCGTCGAAGGCAGCCACTCCTCTCCCCTGATTATGTGCGTAATGCCCATTAGATGATCGTCAATAACAACAGCTAAATGATAAGTGGGGAAACCGTCCGATTTTATTAAAACTTGGTCGTCAATTTCGGAAACGTTGATGGAAATATCGCCGCGGATTAAATCGTTAAATTTGACTATCCCCTTTTCCGGCACTTTTAATCGAATGACATAAGGTTTTTTATCATTGATTCTTTGTTTTATTTCAGCTTCGGTTAAGTTTCTGCATAGGCCATCATACTTTGGCGGCTGTTTTTTTGCCTGTTGCTCTTGGCGCAATTTTTCCAGCCTTTCCTTAGAACAAAAGCAATAATAGGCACCCCCGGATTTTATGAGTTTTTGAGCATGTTTTTTGTAAATTTCAAGCCTTTTTGACTGAAAATATGGCTTATTTTGACCCTTTTCTTTAATATTAAGAGACTTATCTATAGATGGTCCCCCATTCCATTTTAAGCCGATTTTTTGCAGCGCCTGTATAAGTTTTTTTTCTGATGATTCAACATATCTTTCCTGGTCGGTATCTTCGATTCTCAAAATAAATTTGCCTTTATTTTGCTTGGCAAACAGGTAATTATACAAAGCGGTTCTTAAACTGCCGATATGCAGATAACCGGTTGGCGAAGGCGCGAAACGGGTTTTTATTGCTTTTTTCATTATTGACTGATTTTAATAAATAAGTTAATCTTTTTATATGTAACGCCCTTTAAGTTAGGAGGAACGATGAAAACTCTCAGAAATGTGATTGTTATACTGTTGCTAATAGCAGGATGCTTATTAATTGACGGTAGCATCTCAATGGCAATTCATGCCGCAGTAACAAACGCTACAATAAATTGGGGACTATTTCTTCTTGTAATTATATCCGGTTTTTTTATCATGATCGTCCCTATTTCCATAGCGTTTAAAAAGGGATGGTTTCAATCTGGCTGAATTGCCTGATAAAATTTAAGTGGGGGTCATAGCCATCCCCGCCTTTTTATTTTATTTGAACAAGATGCTTATATTTTACAACACTATAGATAAATTTAACAGTGGCATTAAATATTCTGGGAACACGCCACGGTTCGTTGAACATTCTAAATAACCATTCAATATTCAAATCCCGGTAGATTTCCGGCGCCCGCTTGACATTGCCGGAAATAAAATCGAAAGCGCCGCCAACGCCCATGGCCGCTTTAACGCTCGGCATTTTAGAAAGATTTTCGTTAATCCAAAAATCCTGCTTGGGCGAGCCAAAGGCGACGAACAAAATGTTGGGTTTTTGTTGTTTGATATTATCGATGATATTTTGGAATTTGTGATTTGAATTATTTAAGGATTGAGGATTGAGGATTGAGGATTGAAATTCGGGCCCTGCTTCAGCGCCGACAATATTTAAATTAAGATATTTTTTCTTTAAAGCTTCAGCAGTTTTTTGAGCTATCCTTTGTTCTCCGCCTAACAAATATATTTTCCAATCTTTTTTTGAAGCCAGTTCGCAAATTTTTTCCATCAGATCTACTCCTGTAATTCTTTCCGGAATTATTTCTTTAAGATATTGAGGATTAAGAATCAAGGCAAAAACAGTCACTAGCAGTTGAATTAAAGAAATTAACAAACCTTTGCTTTTTAAAGATAAGAATTTGGCTGCCCATAAAAGCCCGCTGCCGTCTGCCGTTACCAGGCCGGTTCGATTGATCAGCTGTTGATATTCGCGATTCTGCCAGGCAGCTAGAACAATTTCCGGGTTAGCCGTAATAATTTGATGTTGATTATTAGAACTCAAAAAATCATCAACTTTATCTAAAGCTTGATTCGCTGTTAATGAGTCAACTTTTACTCCGAGTATATCTGCTTTCATAAACTTAATGGTTCACCGATGGCGCACTGATGACTCGCCGATTGATGATAAAAAGCATCTGTGAGCTATCTGTGCGTTATCAGTCGATAGACTTCGAGTTTATCGAGAAGTGAACTGTCCGTGTTTTCAGTTTAATTTACGCTAATTAATTGGCATAATTCATAAATTATATTCTTTTAGAACAGTATAAATCGGACCATTGCCGGTCAGCTGGCTTTCAAATAACTGAATTGAGTCAACTGTAAATTTATCAATAAATTTCAAATCAGCAATTTTATTTTTTTCCGAATTATTCAAATTGCCTTTTATCCTTCCTAAAGTAATATGCGGGGTGTATTTCCTGTTTTCCGGTTTTACAAACGGTAATTTGCCCAATTTGTTGATAATTTTATTGCCTGCGTTTTCCAGTCCATGACTCACAATTTTTAAAGCCAAAACCCTGGGCATTTTCGAATTAGGGAAAACTAAAGAATTACTCACAGTAACATCAAATGGCTTAAAGTCTTGAGTCAGTTTTTTAATCAATTCATCAATCTGTTGTATCTGATTATCATCAAGTTCATCCAAAAATTTAACGGCAATATGGCTGTTTATTGGTTCAACCAGTTTAATCGGCAGTTTATCAAGATGGCGCTGTTTTTTGAGTTTCTCAATTTTACTCTTTAATTCTTGAGGCAAATCTATGCCTAAAAAGACTCGTTTCATGATATTAAACATTAGAATATGAGAACATTGGAACATGAAAAAATCTCAATAAATTCTTCAACAATCTAATACCTTCATGTTCCCCTATTTTAGCATTTTTACACTTATGATTCAATCGGTTATAATAATGTTATGGAAGAAGCTAAATTATACAAAAAATCAGCTGGTAGTCAGGTTCAATGTCAGTTATGCAATCACTTTTGTCAATTTTCAGAAAATCAAACAGGGATTTGCGGAGTTCGGCAAAATCAAAATGGAAAGTTAATTAGCTTGAATTACGGCAGGTTAATCACCGAAGCTGTTGATCCGATTGAGAAAAAGCCGATTTTTCATTTATTGCCCGGTTCGCTTTCCTACTCTATTGCCACAGTTGGCTGTAATTTACGTTGTGATAACTGTCAAAATTGGCAGATCAGTCAGGCGCCAAAATCAGAACATCAATTTCCCGGATATGGCGCAACTTCAGAGGAAGTTATTCAAAGAGCGGTAAAATTGAATTGCCAGTCAATTTCTTATACCTATACCGAGCCGACTATTTTTTTTGAATTCGCTTTGGACTGTATGAGGCTGGCTCGTCAAAAAGGACTTAAAAATATCTGGGTGTCTAACGGCTATATGTCAAAGCAATGCTTGGATGAGATACTCCCCTATCTTAATGCTATTAATGTTGACTTGAAATTTTTTGACGAAAAGATTTATTTAAAGAACTGCGGCTGCAAACTTGAGCCAATTTTAGAAAATTTGAAATATTTATCAAAACAAAAAGTATTACTAGAAGTAACAACCCTGTTAATTCCCGGAGCCACTGACTTGAATGGCCAGCCAAAAAAAATTGCCGAATTCATTGCTAAGGAATTATCAAAAGATGTTCCCTGGCACATTTCCAGATTTTCGCCGGAAATTTCTTTTAACATGCAAAATGGCGATGCCACTTCCGATAAATTAATTGACCAGGTTTATAGAATTGGTAAAGAAGCGGGATTAAAGTATATTTATGTCGGCAATGTTTGGGGCGATAAAAGAGAAAATACTTATTGCCCCCGATGCCAGGAGTTGATTATTGAACGCCGGGGCTACCAAATTAAACGTTACGATAAGCAGGGCAGATGTTTAAAATGCAATTTTGTTCTGCCCTTGAAATTAAGCTGATAATGGCCTATAATAATTCTGTATGAAAAAAAGAAAAATAATCATTTTATCAGCTATTATCAGCTTAACTTTTTATCCCCTTTTCAACGCCAGGGGCGTTGTTTCTTTTTACGAAACTAATCTCGATTTTAACCCTAGCAATATAGTCTCCGACAGCGCCTTAACTGATTATAATTCGATGACCATAGAGCAGATCAAGGCCTTTGTCGAAAGCCAGGGCGGCACTTTGGGCTATTACATTGACCCGGAGGTAAAACTGTTCGCTTATTATATTATCTGGCAGGCGGCCCAGGATTTTCATATTAATCCTAAATTTTTAATCACTATGCTGCAGAAAGAGCAGAGTTTAGTAACCGACGACGAGCCGACGCAGGGCCAATACGACTGGGCGACCGGCTACAGCTGTTACGGCGGAATTTGCTTAGACCAGTACAAGGGCTTTAGCCGCCAGGTGAGGGCCACGGCTAATAAATTTATTAACAGCTATCTGGCTGATCTGAATATTTTAGACAAGCATAAAGACGGCTTTTACTGCACCTTTACTAAATGGTGTATTGGCGACCCCAAAGAAACCCAGGACCAGCAGCTGATTATTCCTCAAAATAAAGTTACCTGCGCTTTATATACTTATAATCCTTACCGGGGCGGAACCGTAGTAGACGGCATGAAGGTGGGGGCTAATTATAATTTTTGGAAAATTTGGCAGAACTGGTTTACCTCCGTTGTTTTTAGGCCCAACGGCTCGCTTTTAAAAACTATAAATAACGATACGGTGTACCTTATTAAAGACGGCAAAAAAAGGCCTTTTAAAAATTTTTCCGCTTTAATAACCAGATACGATCCGGAAAATATTATTATTGTTGAACAAACAGAACTTGATGGATTTGAAGATGGTCCGGCTATTGAATTTACCCAGTATTCCCTTTTGCAAACAGAAACAGGAGATATTTATTTAGTTGACGGTGAAAAACTGCGTCTTATTGCTGATATGGGAATTTTTCAAACCCTGGGCTTTAATCCGGAAGAGGTGGAAGATGTTACCGAAGCAGATATAGCCGATATGCCCCGGGGCAGCGAAATTAACATTTACAGCAGTTATCCCACAGGCGCCCTTATTCAAGATTCTTCCACCGGCGGCGTTTATTTTGTCCAAAACGGCATTAAATATCCGATTTTTTCCCCGGAAATTTTAGAGATTAATTATCCCAATTATTCAATAGTCACCGGCCATCCGGAAGAATTAGCAAAATATTCCAAGGGCGAAGCAGTTAAATTTAAAGACGGGACTTTAATTAAAGCCAAGGATAATCCCGAGGTTTATTTTATTGCCGACGGGCGTAAATTGCCCATTGTTGATGAGCAGGCCTTTGTCAGCCGCGGTTATCGTTGGGATAAGATTATCGAAACCACCCAGGCGGCAGTGGATATTCATCCTACCGGCCCTTTTTTAGAAGCTATAGAAAATTGGCAGCTGCCTCAATTATCCTCTCCAACCGCTACTTCAACTTCCAATATATTAAACCCTGATAATATTTATGAGGAGGTAGAAAGTCTGCAGGTTAACCCAATCACCACACCTCCAGGAGCTTAGGAGATCAGGAGATGAGGAGTATAGGAAATTTGTTATCTAAATTATATTTGTTTTTCTCCTGTCCTCCTAATCTCCTAACTTTCTTAAATTTGTAATGAACTAAATTTTTATGCCTTTAGTTTTTGGAGCCATCTGCCCTCATCCGCCAATTTTAATCCCTGCTATTGGCCAGAAAAATTTAAAGAGGATAAAAAAAACTCAAAAAGCGATGAACCGGCTGGCTGATGATTTTTATCATGCTTCCCCTGAAACAGTTATAATTATTTCACCCCACGCTCAAATGATGGCGGAGAGTTTTATTATTAATCATTCGCCGTCTTTAATTGGCGATTTTAATGATTTTGGCGATTTAGAAACTAAACTGGAATTTAAAAATGACCTTGGCCTGGCGTATCAGATCAGAAAGGCCGTGGAAACCAAAATTCCTCTTATTTTAACCGATGATCAAAAATTAGACCACGGTTCGCTGGTTCCTCTTTATTATTTATCGCAACAAAAAAAGGACATGGCTGTTATCCCGCTCGGTTATTCATTATTAGGCAGGGATGTTCATTATCAACTCGGCCAAGCTATTAAAAAAATTTTAAACCATACCAATAAAAGGGTGGCGGTTATAGCTTCGGGCGATTTGTCGCACCGGCTCTCCCAAGACGCCCCGGCCGGCTTTTCTTCTAAAGGCAAGGAATTTGATAAAAAGATTATCGATTTATTGAAGAATAAAAAACATCAGGAAATTTTAACTCTGGACGAAGAATTAATAAAAGACGCCGCTGAATGCGGCTATCGTTCTATTTTAATCCT
>JAHISB010000011.1 GCA_018818425.1 Patescibacteria group bacterium | reverse complement strand
GCTTATTCGTAAACGAGCTGGGACAGTCAAAACTGCCAAAGCGCTGAAACTTTGGGCTACTGCGTTAGTCAGATTAAAATCACCAATTACTTGTAATGGTAAAGAATGTTCAACATAATTAACCTAATCATCCCGAATATTAGAATCGTAGATTGATAGATTATTAAATTTTATTTTTTTAGGTTTTCTTTGGTTCCTTTGATTAATCCATTCATTGATTTTGGGAATTCTCTTATTAAATTTTGAATTATCTGACTTTCTTCTTTAGTTATTAAATTTCTATTAATGGCTTTGTTGATGAAATCTAATGACTCATAAAAAGAGCTCCTTGAATAATTAAAGAAGAGAATTTTATCTTTCTTATAATACCTATGCCAACCTTCGGCAATATTGCTTGAAATAGCGTCAATAGACCTGACTAACTGTTTTCCGATAGTATCTTGAGAGAAATAATCCCATTTTTTAACAATCTTCCAGATTATATTAGATAACTTATAGCCAATTTGATAGCTATAATGTTCATGATATTTCATAAAAATCGCTTTTCTTATTACTCAAATAATCTAATAGTCTATTATTTTTTTCCGCGCGCTTCCACAATTTCCGCTTCCACGTTTTTAGGCACTTCGGCGTAATGGTCAAATTCCATTGTATAGCTGGCGCGTCCTTGAGTGGCGGAACGAAGCGTGGTGGCATAACCGAACATGGAGGCCAGCGGCACCATGCCGTCGATAACTTTCATGTTGCCGCGATCGGACATTTCGTTGATTTGGCCGCGCTTGGAGCTTAAGTCGCCGATAACATCGCCCATAAATTCTTCCGGGGTAACCACTTCAATTTTCATCAACGGTTCTAATAGTATTGGGCCGGCCTGTTTGACTGCTGACTGAAAGGCCATGCTGCCGGCAATCTTAAAGGCCGCTTCCGAAGAGTCAACTTCGTGGAACGAACCGTCAAAAACAGTGGCTTTAAAATCGATAAAGGGATAACCGGCTAAAACGCCGTTATCGGAAGCTTCTTTAACGCCTTTTTGAATGGCCGGAATATATTCTTTGGGAATAATGCCTCCTTTAATTTTATCTTCAAACTCAAAACCCTTGCCTCTTTCTAAGGGCTCAACTCTTAAATAGCAGTGGCCATACTGGCCGCGGCCGCCGGACTGGCGGATGTATTTGCCTTCGGCTTCGGCGGTTGCTTTAATTGTTTCTTTATAGGCAACCTGGGGCTTGCCCACATTGCATTCAACGCTAAACTCCCTTTTCATTCTGTCTACAATAATTTCTAAATGAAGCTCGCCCATGCCCGAAATAATTGTCTGCAGGGTTTCTTCGTCTGTTCTGATTCTGAAAGTGGGGTCTTCTTCGGCAAGTTTGCCCAAAGCAACACCCATTTTTTCCTGGTCCTGCTTGGTTTTTGGTTCAATGGCCACCGAAATTACCGGATCAGGAAATTTGATTGATTCCAAGACAATCGGCTTATTTTCGTCGCATAAAGTTGTGCCGGTAAAAGTGTCTTTGAGGCCGACAGCCGCCGCAATATCGCCGGCCCGCACTTCTTTTATGTCTTCGCGATGGTTGGCATGCATCATCAAAATTCTGCCGACTCTTTCTTTTTTATCGGTGGAGCTGTTGTAAATATAAGAACCGGCCGAAAGTTTTCCGGAATAAACCCTAAAAAAGCAAAGCTTGCCCACATAAGGATCGGTGGCAATTTTAAAAGCCAAGGCCGCAAAAGGTTCGCTGTCGTCTGCCCTTCTGGTAATTTTATTTTCTTCGTTGCCCGGCTCAAAACCCTCGACCGGCGGAACATCCAATGGCGAGGGCAGATAATCGCAGACGGCATCCAATAAAAACTGCACACCCTTGTTTTTTAAAGCGCTGCCGCAAAGCACCGGGAAAATATCAAGCTTAATAATTGCCCGGCGCAGAACTCTCTTTAAATCGGCAATTTCGATTTCCCGGCCTTCTAGATATTGATTCATTAATTCTTCATCGTTTTCCGCAATGGCTTCGATTAGCTTGCCTCGGAATTCTTCGACTTTGTCTTTCATATCTTCCGGCGCTTCGGTTTCTTCCAACTCTTTGCCCATTTCATCTTTGTAGATATAAGCTTTGCGGGTAAATAAATCGATGGTGCCCTGAAAAGTTTCGGCCGCGCCAATGGGCAGCTGCAGCGGATAAGCTTTTTTGGTCAGCCGGTTATGAATCGATTTTAAATCTTTATAAAAATCGGCTCCCATTCTGTCCATTTTGTTAATAAAGCAAATTCTGGGAACGCCAAAACCATCGGCCTGATGCCAGACGGTTTCGGACTGGGGTTCTACTCCGGCCACGCCGTCGAAAATTGTCACGCCGCCGTCAAGCACTCTTAACGAGCGCTGGACTTCGGCGGTAAAATCGATATGGCCCGGGGTATCGATAATATTAACGCGGCAATCGTTCCAAAAACAGGTAGTAGCCGCAGAAGTAATGGTAATGCCTCTTTCTCTTTCCTGAGCCATCCAATCCATTTCAGCTTCGCCTTCGTGCACTTCGCCGATTTTATGCTTTTTACCGGTGTAATATAAAATGCGCTCGGTGACAGTTGTCTTGCCGGCGTCAATGTGGGCGATAATGCCAATATTTCTGTATTTTTCTACAGGATAATCTCGGGCCATAAAATTATTTGACTATTTGAGTATTTGAGTATTTGATTAATTTCAGCCATAGGCTGATCGGCCTTTCAGCCAAATGCTGATGGCCTATGGCTCATGGCCGAGATTAATAGTTTAATTAATACACGATACCCGCCTCCGCTGAAGCTGCGGCGAGGCGAACACGATACAAGTTACACGATACACGATTCGCGATTCACGCGAAATGGGCAAAGGCCCTGTTGGCTTCGGCCATTCTGTGGGTGTCTTCTCTCTTTTTAATGGCATTGCCTTCGCCTTTAGCAGCGGCCATAATCTCTTCGGCCAGTCTTTGGGCCATGGTTTTGCCTTTCTTGCCTTTAGCTGATTGGATAAGCCAGCGATAAGCTAAAATTAATCTGCGCTCGCCGCTGACCACTATAGGAATCTGATAATTAGCTCCGCCGATTCTTCTGCCTTTGACTTCTAGTGTTGGTGAAATGTTTTTAACGGCTTTTTCAAAAATTTCCAAAGGATCGTCTTTGGTTTTATCGGAAATTAATCTAAAGGTGGTATAAACAACCCTTTGAGCCGTTGATTTTTTGCCGCGGCGCATTATGTAATTAATAAATTTAGCAATCTTAACACTGCCGAATTTTGGATCCGGAGCAATCTTTCTTTTAGGTGTTTTTTTACTGCCTCTCATAATGTTGGTATGTTAACTTAGTAACCATTAGCAACTATTAGTTACTCACTCTTCTTGGCTTTTTCTTTCTTGGCGCCATAGAGCGACCGGCTCTGCTTTCTGCCGCTTACGCCCTGGGTATCGTATCGGCCTCTTACTATATGGTACCTGACGCCCGGCAAATCCTTAACTCTGCCGCCCCTGATCATTACCACCGAATGTTCTTGTAAATTATGGCCAATGCCCGGGATATAAGCTGTAACTTCCATGCCATTAGAAAGCCGGACTCTGGCGATTTTCCGCAGAGCCGAATTGGGCTTTTTAGGCGTGGTGGTGGTTACTTTAACGCAAACCCCGCGCTTAAAGCTGGAACCCTTGGGCTCTTCCTTTTTTCTGCGTTTTAAGGTATTTTGACGCATTCTAAGAGCCGGAGTCTTTGACTTCTTTTTAATGATTTTTCTGGATTTTCTGATTAATTGGTTGATTGTTGGCATATATCATTAGAGCATTAGAGCATTAGAGCATGAGAGCATGAGAACATTAGAGCATTGGGGCATTAGAGCATTGGGGCATTAGAATACCTGCTCTCGTGCTCTCATATTCCCATACTCAAATGATTACGACGATTATATAATAAAAAAGATAACTGGTCAAGTATGCCGCCAGCAGAGCGGAGATGACTAGTTATCGCCACAACCATGAACCGCTCACTTTGTTCTGATTCATGGTAAAATTTTCAACTGGAACCTGTGGATATGATAAATGTTTTTTAGAATATTGTCAAATATTATCACTGATAAATCACGCCTGCCCGCCTTTGGCGGAGAGATATATTGGTCTATCACGGATACCCGCCGATTACTCACGGATGCGTTTTGATTATCAATCAGTGATTGATCTGTGATTCATCAGCGATAGATCAGTGAGTTATCAGTGAATCATCTGTGCGCCATCAGTGAACTGTCAGTGATTATCCGTGAAATCAAAACAACTTATAGATCAAATTCAAGAAAAAATTAAACAGCCCGCTGAATATGCCAATGCCTAAAAAATTATCAGCCAGAATCAGCATTAACAAGATAAAAGGGCCGTTTTGGGCTAATTTGGCTTTAAGATCATTGAATCTGTCGGGAAGCGTGTTAAATAATACATGAGAACCATCAAGCGGCGGGATAGGGATAATGTTAAAAACTGCCAGAACCAAGTTAATCATTATCAGCATGAATAAAAAATTGATGAGCAGATTATTGCCTCCTAAATCGGTATAGGTGACTACCAGCTTTAAAATTATTCCAAATACTGCAAGGCTGATGATATTGGTGGCAATCCCGGCTAAAGAAACTAAATTATCAGAAGTTTTGCCGTGTTTAAAGTTATAAGGATTAACCTGAACCGGCTTGCCCCAGCCAAAACCGGCCAGCATTAACATTAAAAGGCCGATAACATCAAGGTGGGCGATGGGATTTAAAGTCACCCTGCCCATAGCTCGGGGAGTTTCATCGCCCTGTTTAACAGCCATCCAGGCATGGGCAAACTCATGAACGGTGATGCCATAAAAAATCGCCACGATCCAAGCGAGGAACAACATTGGTTCTTTAAATAACATTGCGATAATCATAGTAGGTAGTTACTAGAATATAGAATGTAGAATGTAGTGATTAGAATTCTATCTTCCATTTTCTACATTCCACATTCTAGATATTGACAATAATAATAAAATAATATAAACTTCTCTCATTATACCATAATTATTAAACTAGACAACGATATGAGCAGAGTTTGCGATGTTTGCGGCCGCGGGCCGACCGTGGGCATTAAAAAAAGCCATTCCCAAATTAAGACTAAAAAAAGAGTTTTCCCTAATTTGCAAACTAAAAAAATTGACGGCAGGAAAATTAAAGTTTGCACTAACTGCTTAAAAAACAAAAGCGAGTCTGTTTAAATATTTTTTAGATGTAAATATTAAAAGAAGACCCCTAATTACGAGGTCTTCTTTTTTATAAGTAAACTATTTATTTAAGAATAAATGTTGCTGCCGGTGATATAAGCTTCGCTGTCGGGAATTTCTATAATATTATACCAGCCATAACTATGGTTATTAAAGGCCTCTTCAGTAACTAACCATTTCTTTTGGCCGTTGTCCAGCAGATAGACTTTATCGCTATCTGCATATTTAACTAAGCTGCCATCGGGCCTGGAACTGGAAGTGGTGATAGAAGAACCTTCAGCATATTTGGCCAAGGCAGTATCCGATATCCATGCCACCTGGCTCCATTGATAGCCAAGTCCTAAATAGGCGGCTCCGGTTTCTACCCAATGACTTACTCCTTCATTATCGATAAAGTAAACCTTTTCATTAGCGCCCTTGACCATCTGGCCGGCCGTAAAGGTATGGTCGTCGCTGTAAACCATATCTGGTCCGCGGGGAACTATATCTACATTCATTACTTCTACATTAGACCAAGTGTAGCCATAAGAGAAGTACATCATTTCTGATTTAAAGGCGCGGCGGTAGCCCTGGTTGACCAAATAAACGCCTGCTGAATCAGCATCTTTTATCACCTTGCCTTCTAAAACAGTAGGGTCAATAGTCAAGGCGCCAATAATAGCAAAGGCAGTTAAATGATCAATATAAGCCGTAACGGTATTGGTTGCCGGATCAATAGTAGAAGTTAAGGAGACCCAGCTATCATTGTCGGTATTGTAGTAATAAATCTTAAGAGTAGATTCATCAAAACCAGACACCTGTTCATCGGTATAAGTAAAGAGTAAGGTTAAGCTGTCGTTGAGACTAGTTACTGCCGTTGTTCCATATTCTAAGGCGCTGACAGAGTAAGACCTGCCGCCCACAATGGCTTTGCCTGAAGGAGCGCTAGGCACAACCGAGGAGCCGCTGCCGGCTATCGCTGTATCGCCTCCGGAAGCTGTTTCGGTAACGGCTATCTGACTAACGCTAAAAGTAGTGTCGGCCATTACCGCGGCAGGAGGAATAATCACCTTAGCCGTGGTGCCGTCATCAGTGGTCATTTGCGTAGCACCGCCATCACCTGCCGAAGCCGTAACCATGCCATTGCTGGTTGTTTGAGCGCTGGCTGTTGGCGCGGCTTGCGGAGCAGCTGCCGTTTCAGCGCCGCCAGCGCTTATAGCGGCTTCGCCAGCAGTAGCCGCAGCGCTGTTCGCTTGCTGCTGCATAGTCCAGGAAATTCCGCCGCCGCCTGTGGTTGTTGCGGCGCTGCTTGCGCAGGTGTTGCCGCTTTGGGTGTAGCCGCTGTCGCAGGTAATTGAACAATCGGCGGCTACGCTGCCATTAGAAACTGTATTAGTAGAACAGACCTGTAGGGCTGTTGAGTAAGCGGATTCGGTATTATCATCATCACCGGCAGTGACTTTATAGTAATAGCTGGTAAAAGCAGTAGTCGAGCTGTCTGTATAGGTAGTATTACCGGCTAAAATGGCTGAACTGCTATTTTGGGAATAGGTTGTTCCATCGGTTGAACGGTAGACTGCATAACCGTATAAATCAGTTAAGGCGGAAGCATCAGCATTTAATGTTGGAGCGGTCCAAGAAAGTCCAACAGAAGTGCCGCTGCCGGAAGTTTGAGTTACACTGGTCGGGGCTGCCGGGGCTACGCCGTCAGGCGAAGTACCAGCCGCATAAACGGTCAAATGATTTACCGAAGAGGTTAAAACCAGCTTATAATCATCATAATCGGTGCCTTCCACAAAGGTGGGATTATCGCCTAAGGCATTTTCTATAAATAAATTATAGCCACTGGTAGTAGTGGTACCGTTATACATAGTCCATTCGGTATCAGCAGTATCTTTATAATAAGCTTTTTTGACGGTTGGCTCATTAACCCAAACATCTTTAGTTTCGTCCCAATAGCCAATCTTCATGGTTTTTAATTTGTCGGTATCTTTAATATTGTTGGCAGTTACTTCAGCATCAATTTCTGCCTTATAAGTTACCATTTCTATATCAATATAATTATCTAGGTTGGTGATTGGCTGTCCAGAATTATCAGTGGCCGTAATGCTCTTGCCCTTATTAGCCGAGGGTTTCATGGATTCGGTAGCGGCCACTGCAGCCGTAGCTGTTAAGGTAATATTACCGCTGGAACTGTCACTGCCTAAAGCATTAGGCGGCAGGGTTACCTTAATTCCAGTGCCAGAAGGCAAGCCGGTAGCAGGGTCCTGTTCTGTATCATCAACCACGCCGCCAGAAGCCGGGGTAACTGGAGCTGACTTAGTTTTTCTGGTCCAGTTAGCATCAGTCGCCAGTTCAATATTCTGGCTGCTGGGGCTATTACTAGAAACGGTGATAGTAGTTGGTATGCCGCTCACTTTATATTGAGCTTTAGAATAACCATCAGCCATGCCATAAACCTTCCATACACCATTATTCACACCTAAGGAAAAAGCGCCGTTAGCATCAACAGGAGCATGGGATTCTGCGCCGGTGCTGATTTCTTCGGCATAAGCCCAGCCATTAGCAATGCCTTCGCCGGTATCAAAGCTGTCGCTGGTACCGCCGGCAGCATCGGCAAATATATAACCAGAAATCGTTTGAGATTGAGCAGTTAGAGTAAAGTTAATGGTGGCATTGGCAGTGCCCGCATTGGAAGTTGGCTGGCCAGAAGTAAAGCCTGGCTTATCAGCGCCAACTAAATAGTTGCCACTGGACAGTATAGGCACCTTTAAGGAATAAGCGCCGGTGCTGGTAGCGGCTGTGGTTCCTGCATGAAAGCCGGTTGCCGGATTATCAATCCAGACCCAGGCATTTCTCTGGCCCGAATCTGGTCCGCTAACAGTACCAGAGAAAGTAATTACGGCAGCAGCATCATTTTGATCGGGCAAGGAGAAAGTAACTGTATCGCCGGTACCATCAACGGTAATAGCGCCTTTAGTGCCATTCCAGGCAGCACTATTGCTGGAAGGCATATATTGCCCTGTGCCCGGAACATCAACAAAAAACATATAATCGCCGGCCACTAAACTGACGATGGGATCAGCTCCAGAGATATTATTAACTCTTTTGGATTTATGGAAGTTGGTTGGTGTAGGAATATTATTGGCATTAAAGCTTACCCCCTCGATATTTATAAAAGCTTCCTGATTGGCATAATCGGCCTTATTGGCAAATTGAACAGTAACCGTTTTAAGATTGGCTGCGGCTATGGTAATATCAGCATTAGCTACATCTGCATTAGCTAATCTTAAGTTAGCCGGACTGTTAGACACCCCATCAGTTGAAAGTCCAACTTCGCCAAAGTCGGGCGTCCAGATATCTACGCGGTAATAATAGTAGTCAGTACCGCTGCTGCCGCCTGGCACCGAAATGGTGTATTGGCCGCTGGAGTCGGTCATGCCGCCAAACTCTCTGCCATTAAAGTAATCTGGGGTGCCGTCTGTATCGGCATCGGTATATTGAACTGCTCTAATCGGCACGTAGTTTTGGGTACTATTGTTAATAGTTATAGTTCCGCTTATATCAATCCAGACGGTATCGGAATCTGGTTGTAAATTAATATTAGCTTGTGAAGCGCCATTTATGGTAATTGGCAATTCGTACTGCAGCCAGCCAACGCCCTTGGCATCGGCTTCCACTATCCAGGTGCCGTTGTCAACATACAAAATATAGTTGCCGGAAGCATCTGTCATGGTATCGGCATGACCCCAGCTGCTCTGCTGATAAGCCCAGACCGGGGCATAAGCCACCGCCTGACTGTTAGCATTTAAGACCTTGCCGGAAATGGTGTAAGAAGGTTTTTTAATAGTCAAAGCTAAGCTGGCAATAAGCGTATTATTAACATAATTGCCATTGGAACGGACATCAACTGCTACTTCTTTAGCGTTTGGCAATCCTGGTTTATAGGCGCCGACTTTATACATGCCTAAAACCGGCATCTTTAAGGTAAAGGAACCGTCGGTGGCAGTCTTGGTAAAAGAGCCGCCAAAGCCGCCAGTGGGCTGGTAAGCAGAAACTTCGGCATTGGCAATAGCCACGCCGCTGCCGTCAAGCACCGTGCCGGTTATGGTATTAGAAACCTGATTTGCAATAGTAAAGGCAAGAGCGCCATCATTGGCTGTGCCGCTGTTTTCTATAATCTCTGTAGCGGCTCCGGCTTCAACTTTCACATTAACAGACATTGGCGGCATCCAGTCGGGCATGGTCGGCGGACCTGACATTGCCCCTTTAGGCATAGCCGGGCCAATGCCCACCATCCATTCGCCGTCCGGCAGATAGAGGGTGTAGTTTTGGCCATTAGGAACATTGCCCGGAATAACTGTTTTAACTCTAAAGTTGCTGTAGGAATTGGCAAAAATATCAACATTATCATTACTGCCGTTGGTTCTAAAATCACCTGTTACATTTACAGTTACGGCTGTGCCGGCAGCAGCGCTTTCTTTAACTACGGTAATATTTTTAACGGCATTAGCGCCAGAAAGCCAAATTGATTCCGGCATAGAACTGCCGTAATAATCATTGCTATTGATTGTCATTACCGGGTCGGTAAATACATGAAATTGGCCATCAGGCAAATTAGTAAAGGAGTAACTGGCTGTGCCGTTGCCATTAGTGCTGAAATTGGCTGTTGCTTCCATTGGCCCGGTCATTGGCGAACCAAGGAAAACTGTCATAGTGCCGGTGGTAGCATCGGCAGCGGTAACAGTTCCGGAAATGGTATTGCTGCCGCCCTGCGATAAGTAAAACGGCATGGAACTGATGGTTTCTAACATTACTCCGGCAGCATTAAAGGTTTTAATATCAACGGTATAGCCGGAAGTGCCAAACTCCTTAGGTATAGAAGAATTAACTATAGTTTTAATATCCATATGCAGAAAATCAGTGGCCTGGGTAGCTGCTCCGGCAGTTACAATAGTAACGGTGCGGGCAGACTGTGCCCCGGTAACTGAATCT
This sequence comes from Patescibacteria group bacterium, assembly GCA_018818425.1. Classification (GTDB taxonomy): domain Bacteria; phylum Patescibacteriota; class Patescibacteriia; order UBA1558; family UBA10009; genus JAHISB01. The sequence goes on along the minus strand of JAHISB010000011.1, from coordinate 14,313 downwards.
ATAGTAACAGTGCCTGTGTTCCATTCGTTGATATCGTTATTAATTGGCGAGTTAGTATCTTCGGCTGCATTAGTTACATTAAAGCCGTTAGGGAAGGTCAGCACAATACTGCCGCCTATGGGGATTGATTTGGTAATTGGCACATCAATAAAATAGGTGCTGGTCTGGCCGGCCATCATGTTCATTGGCCAGGCGCCGGCAGCCATCATGCCCATAGAGCCCATATCCATGCCCGGGCCGCTAGCGCCGCCAGCAGGTCCGCCCATTGGTCCGCCGCCGCCCATCGGGCCCATCATCATGCCCGGACCGCCAGGACCAAGCATGCCGTAGGTATCTGCTGAACTTTGGAGCGTTCCTTGAGTAGCATTGCTGCCGCTAACAACCCGTCCGCCGCTGTTAGTAATAGCATTATTTGATTTATCTATAACGTTATCAATAAAGATCTGGAAATCAGTTGCCGCTGGCGAACCAGAACCAAAGCTAAAGCCCTTAATAATAACGGTATTGGTTGATTCGTCATAATCAAAACTTAAGCCCGAAAGAGTTGATAACTGAACAGCCGAACTATATGGACTAACCGCAGTTAAACTACCGCCTACCGTGGCCAAACTGGTAACATAATAATTAGCCGGATTTAAAACCGAAGTTGTCCACTTGCTGGCATCGCTCTGTTTTGCGGAATTCATTGGTTCTGAATAAGTAATAGCGATAGAATAATCATCGGCATTGGCATAAAGAAGGGTTGAGCCAGTTGTATCAGCCGAACCTGTTTTAAAGCTAATGGAACGGCCTTGCAGCCCGGCAGCGCCTGAATTCTGATCAAGGTAATTGCCGGATAAATCTGTGATACTGGTGCTGGCTGATAAAGTATATTGACTGTTAGCCATTAAAGCGCTGGATGGGAAAAATCTGGCCATATTGCTCATAGCGTCGTACTCAACTTTTCCATTAACTGAATTTGAGCCGATTCTTAAGATAATGCTTTGAGCGTTGATTGTCGAAGGGCTCATTGGTTCAGAAAAGCCGACTTCAATGGAAGAAATGCCTACATCAGCTGCTACTGTCCCCGCGGTTATGCCGTCATTATCATTGGGATAGGTTCCCAAAACTGTTGGATTAGTGGTATCCGAAGCTGTGCTAGAATTAGTATTTAACTTAAAGCTCATTTCATAAGAACTGGCGCTGGCTAAACAGGTATTGGGATCAGTTGTGCCACAGGTGGTTGGATTTCCCATCCAGACTCCGGCAACGCTTTGAACTGCTCCCATAATTTTTACTACATACCAGCCGTCGCCGGCGGAATTTAAATCTAAGATACTGTCCGGATTTATGGTGACAATTTTTTGGGTAGCTGAATCCAAGCTTATAGTAGCGGAAACTTCTGTGCCAACGGCCCAGGTTGTCTGGTTAGCAATAGGATAAAGCTTTATATTAGTTGAATTTATGCTGCTGCTGTTCATTGGCTCATTGAATTCCACAATTATAGAGCTAGTTCTGCTTATATTATTGGCGCCTGCCTGCGGAATGGTTCCTGCTACATAAGGCGACATCATTTGTCCGCCCTGGCCATAATTGGAAAAATCCATGCCGGCAAAACCGCCGCCTCCGCCGCCCATGCCTTGTCCATAATTTTCTCCGCCCGACATGTAATCCTCCCAGCCAGTGCCCCATAAATTATCGTTATTCATTTCGGTGGTAAAGGTGGCTTCAGTAGCGCCATCAGAACGCCAGCCGCCGGAAATAGAATTGCCCATATCATCAGTAACATTTGTGGTTATAACTAAAGCATACATGGTGCCGGGAGTTAAAGAAGTGCCGCTGGCAACGGTAAAGGTAGCCTCCTGATTGCTATAGCTAACGGCGCCGGCCACCCTGTCTAAATCATTGGTGGTTAAATAAATATTAGAACCGGCATTGGCCGCATTATTATCAACAATGGTATTGGAATTCATGGGTTTAGAAAAACCAATAGTCATTGAAAAGCCGGCTATTGGCACACCCATCAGGCCGTCGCTGGGGTTGGTATAAGTAACATAAGGCATCTCCATATAACCGCCGCCGCCGGTTCCGCCCATCTGAGTGGTGCCGGAATTTAAATAATATGTAAGAGTGGATTCGCCTTTAAAAGCGCTGCCGTACATATCCATATAACTTGCTTTAAAAACCGAAATTCCCCAGGAGCCTGGCATCATAGTATCATCTGCCAAACTAAAGACGCCGCTGCTGTTAGTCTGCACCGGTCCGATGGCCGTGCCTTCAATAAAGAAGTAGGCGCCTTGCAGCACGCTGCCGTTTGACTGATAAACCGTGCCCGATAAATCAGCAACGGCGCCGTCATCGGTGTAATTGCTGGCCGCTAAAATATCAATAATAAATGGTTGGCCCTTAACTGCGTTTTCATAAAGCGTGTTATTAGCATAGGTGGCCATATCCACTTCCCAATCAGCAGACATTAAAGATAAATTAGGAGTTGTTGCCGCATCCACCGATTTAAAATAGTAGCCGACTACTTGGCCCTGAACCGCATTGGCGCTGTCAATAGTACATTTGACATAATCAGCTTCCAAAGCTTCGCAATCGGTAGTGGTGGTTCCGCTGGTTAAATCCAGAGCTGCCGTACTGGCAGCCGCTTTCCAAACTATTTGAGCGCCAACGCCGCTGCCGTTGGTATGGTCGTCGCCTAGGACATCTACCGCTCCCAGAGTTCTATCATCGCCAATCCTGGCAACTAAAACTATATCAGCGCCAGTTTTGGCCTGCCAAACGCCCATATGCATAATGAACGGCTTTTGCGTATCCGCGCCGACATTGCCTTCGCCTTCGGCAGTCAAAGTTTGAGCCGAAGAAGCCACGGCCGAAGAACGGTTGCCGGCAGTGTCTTGAGCCACCACATAAGCGCGGTAACTGCCTGTAGCCAAAGCCACTCCCGGGTTTCGACTATCTAAAGTCATGCCCGGCTGGCCGGTAAAAGTTGCGGTAGTTTGGCCCTGGTAAATTTGGGCAAAGGGCTGATGAACAGTTACATTTAAAGTTGTGGCCGCGGGCAGAATATAAATTAAATATTTTTCAAAGGTTGGATCTGTGGTAGCATTGGCTGTCCAGGCGACTGTGACATCATAACCATTTAAGCCAAAATTACAGGTATTAGCTCCCTGGCAGTCATCTGCGTCTGTTAAAGTTACAGCGGTAACTTCATCCGGCGGAAAATTATCGCCGCCGCTGTTAGCAGAGCCCTCCGAAGGCGAGCTGTAAGTCTGCCAGTCATCGTCGCGGTCGCTATCATCTCCATTAGCGCCTTTTCTGCCGATTGACTGGCCCCGTAAAACACTGGTTACCACATGGCCTTCTATCCATTCGCCGGTAGAGGTAGCCGCTCCTTCGCCGGGTTGATTAACCGCTCCGTATTGAAGATAATCTTTAATGGTTGAAGTATTATCTTTTAAAGTGATGTCGCCGGCTAAAGTTGACATTTTGGTAGTCACGCTTGTTGCCCCAGCGCCGTTAGAGGTATACACATCAGATAAAGTATCGCTGCCTGTCTGCTTCCACCAAACACTGGTATAAGAACCGGCGCTCATAGTATAAGTGGGGAAAATATAAGTAGAGGTAGTAGTTGATTGTGATTGAGTAATAAGAGACCAGCTGGTTAAGGTTTGGGTATCTGCTGAACGGTTAAACAGTTCAATCCAGGCGGTATTGCCGGTGGCCGGATAGTAATAAACTTCGTTAATAACTACCGCTGAACCAGCGCCGCCCTGCATGTTCTCCATTGGATTCTCTACACTGGATGCTGTGCTTTGCGGCACCGAGGTTGCCTGGACCACAAAATCCATAAAATTATTGGCAGAATCTTCCATATTGCCCATATTTTCATCCATGCCGCCCGAAGCCATCTCGGTAGCGGTGGCCTGATACCATGATTTTCTTTCAATACTGCCATTGGCTGACGGAGCTGCGGCGGCCTCGCCTTCGGGCGATAATAAAGCGCCTACTCCCCAGGCCGCTTTATCAACAATAGTGGCTTCATTGCCGACAGTTAAAGCAGTTTGATTATTAACCAGAAAAACCGTGCCGCCGGCTAAAGCTAAATTAAAGCCATCATTAGTCAAATCTTCATTGGGGGCGCCATTATATTCAGCCGGGGCAATCAGGTAAAAGCCATAAGCGGGAATAGAAGCGCCCGCCGCAAAATTTTTCTGGGAAAAAGCTCCGGAAGCGGCATTACGATACTGAATGGAATAACTGGATAAATTAACAGCGGCATTGGTGGGATTATATAATTCAATAAACTCATCGTTTTCTTCGCTGCCTTCTGTCTGAATTTCGCTGATCAAAATATTGCTGCCCATCATGCCGCCGCCGGAATTGATATTAATGATAGAAGAATCAGAATTAGCGGCGGGAAAACCGGTTACCACCCCGTCGTAGGGAATTCTTATTTGAAAACTGGAGCCGCCGGCCGGAGAGGAAGAGGTTTTAATAACTATAAAAAAGTCAGAGCCGGCATTAATCCCTCCATTAGTAGTTGCTAAAGCTATGGAAGAGGATAAAGTTAAAGTTGCTCTTTTAGACGTGCCTGATAAATTGGACCAGGCAGGAGCCGCCGATAAAGCCAGTCGGGTATCTTGGCCATCATAACTGCCCTGGGCGCCGGAAACTTTATTATCCTGATAAATATTTATGCCGGCATCAGCGCTGTTAGCCGCTAAACTGGCTAAGCCATATTGCGGGTCAAAGCCGCTGCCCGAAGGCACAATTACATCCACAGTGATTGACTGCAAAGTAGCGCCGGCAGCATTCCAAAAATCAATGCCTAAAGCCGCAGCGCTTTCATTAGGATTCATATTGCTGGAAGTGGCTAAATTTTGAATATAAGGAGAATTTTGACCGGCTGAAGAAGTAATATTGATTAAGGGATTGGCGCAAGTAAAATTAGTAATAGCAGTATTCATAGCTGTGGTTAAAGTTGCTCCGTCAGAGCCGGCAAAAGTAAAACTGCCTGATTGCACAATGGGAGCGGTGGTGGTAACGCCGGAAGTTAAACCAGAAGCTATATCAAGGGCAATAAATCCTAAAGAACCGTTAGGGTCGGTGGTTGGCAAAGTTAAATCCGGCGCAATATCTAATGTAAGGGTATAGCTCTCGCCCTCCTGGCTCCACGAACTGGCCGAGGCCAGCAAGGTATCTATGCCCGGCTCCAAAGTCCAGTTGCCGTTAGAATTATTAGAACTGGTTTTATCGCGATACACTTTTACCTGGCTGATAATGCTGGAAGGATCATTGGTGGAATACAACTTGATAGAATTTAAAGTGGCATTGCCATAAGAATTAAAATAATAAAGGGGCTCATTAACATCGCCGGTAAAATAAGACAGGGTGCCGGCGCATAAACTGTTGCCGCTCATAGAGGATTGGGACGTTACATTAAAAGCCACGCCCGTGGACGCGCCGCCGGCCGTGGTAAAGGTCTGGAAGTACATCGGGCAGTACTGCCAATAATTCTGTTCAGCGGTGGTGTGTCCGCTAGCGCAAACATTCTTTACTAAAATGGTGTAGGTTGTGCCGTCCGTTAAAGTAGCTGAAGAAGTTAAATCTAATCTACTGGAATCGGTGCCGTTGACCGCAACAGAAAAAGTTTCTACATCATGGTCCGAGATGGTTATTAAATCCGGATTGTTCTGCATCCAGGTATCAAAATAAATATAGTCATCGTACCTGCCTTCCAGCAGAACAACGGTAGCGCTGTTAGCCGTGGCGCTGCTGTAGCTTACCGTGGCCGAATTAACCGCTCCGGAAAAATAAACACTGCCGGAAAAAGTGGTAGAAACTCCGCCGCCGCTAGGAGTCATATTATTGACCCAAAATTGCGGCGCCGGCGGATCATCCGCGTATGCTATTGGCGCCATAGAAGCAAAAGGTATGCCAATCGACCAGATAACAGTGGTAATGGTCACAAAGATTGATAAAGTTCTTTTTAATGTTTCTTTTAATTTTTTCATATGTTTTTTTATTTATTGATTAATATGGAATATATAAATTAATTTATTTTTAGATACAAAAAAGCGTATGGCTAATACGCTTAGAGCTATAAAAATTACTTGTTGAAACAAGCGATTAATAAATTTTTCTGCTGTTTTTGGAATAATCCCTGCGGAATAATTCCCTCCTTTAATTAACATGATTTGGGGGCAACTTTATAAAAAGCTGCAAAATAATTGATTTTTATTTGATTTTTTAGTATTTTGGTATTAAAAAACGGCCTAAAACTGGTTTAGACCATAAATATACTACTATACTAGTATACTATAATCATTATAGCGCATTTTGAAAAAAAAGTCAAGCCGAACAGATAAATCACTGATTGCACACAGAGATACGCAGATCTATCACGGATACCCACCGATAAATCACGGATACATTTTATTATCAATCAGTGATAGATCCGTGATTCATCGGTGATAGATCAGTGAGTTATCTGTGATTCATCAGCGTTTATCATCCTTGTAATAATCCTAAATTTATTTATAATACAATAATACAGGATATAGGTGTATTATAATTTAATATAAACGGGGTATGGCGCAGTTGGCTAGCGCGCATGCATGGGGTGCATGAGGTCGTGGGTTCAAGTCCCACTACCCCGACCAAAAGAAATTTTCCGAATTTTTTATAAGGGTCGGTTTTCCGTGTTCAGCTAAAAATTTATATTTCGGCAGTAAATCATAGGGGCGCGCCAAATCCAACCGGACATTTCTGTCCAGCAGAAGGCGGTTCGTTCCAATTTTTTCTGCCATTGCCTTAATTTCAGGGTAATTATGAGACATTACTAGTTTTCCCGCGTAATTCGCGGACTTTACCCAGTCGCGTAAGGGTTCGAGCTGATTGTTTCCCTTCCGCCCAAAACCAGACTTCATTTGCTTGAGGTCTGTTTTGGTTTTGATAAGTTCGTCTTTTTTAGATAGGAATGTTTCTTTTTCAATGGTGCCGTCTAAAAAACCGTTGACTAATTTATCAAGCTTAATTTCTGTGTCTTTTAATTTCACGTCAAGGTTTTGGGCGGAAGATTGCGCTGACTGGGCTTCCTCTTTTTCCCATAAATCAATTTTACTAAGCATTTTATCAGCCCAGTCATCGCAGAGAGCGGCAGTTTGAAGCCGTTGTTTTAATTGTAATATTAAAAGATTTTCACTTAAATATCGTTGCGAGCATTTGCCAAGCTTTTTAGAACAGCGGTAATAGCGGTATTTCTTTTTTGCCCATTGGGCGGTTATCATACCCCCGCACTCACCACAGGTTAATAACCCGGTAAAAGGGAAATCATGACGAATCTTGCTATGCCTGGGCTTGGCTTTCTGTTTTAAGGCCTTTTGTACGGCTTCAAATGCCGCTCGGGAAACAATCGGCTCAAATGTGCCGGCAAAAGCTTCGCCGTTATGAGTAATTAATCCCAGATAGACAGAATTAGTCAGCATTCTATGCAGAGTTGCTTTACAGATCGGCTTTCCGTTCTTGCCAATTATGCCCCATAAGGCCAGTTTATCGCTCATTGATTTAAGATTATAAATACCTTTTCCAAATTCTTCAAAGGTTTTCCTGATAATCCTGGCTTTAAGAGGATCTGGCTCGATATTTCTGGTTTTAGGATTATTCACATAGCCGAAAGGCGCGCGAGTTGGCCATTCGCCGCGGCGAAGCTTTTGCCGGAATCCTCTTTTAACGTTTTCGCTTAAATTGTCGGAGTAATATTTTGATTGTCCGAAAGCCACTTGCAACATGAATAACCCTTGCGGAGTTGGCTCAAACCAGAACGTGGGAAAGCGCAAAGAAACTATCTTATTTATGTCTATCAGATAAATGATTTGTCCGCCGTCAACGCTGTTTCTTGCCAATCTGTCGGGGTGCCAAGCGATTATGCCGATTGGCTCGTTTTCACCATTGATTTTTTTAATCATTTTATTAAATACTTCTCTGTCTGGTTTCTTTGCGCTTTTGGATTCAATGTAGGTTTCGGTAATTTCAATATTTTCCCGTTTAGCGTATTCGGCCAACTCCGCCAGCTGGGCTTCAATGGACATCACTTGCCGTTCCTCGTCTTCTGTTGATTTGCGGGCGTATAGAAAATATTTGGTTTTCATAGAATATTTTAATTAATGATAAATATTATTTAACTAACAGTAGAAAAAATTGGCAAGCAAAAACTTCAATATATTCTTATGGTTGTTTTTGCTTTGTCCCACCCGCGGGACGACGAACCGCCTTCTGCTGGACAGAAATGTCCGGTTGGATTTGGCGCGCCCCTATGATTTACTGCCGAAATATAAATTTTTAGCTGAACACGGAAAACCGACCCTTATAAAAAATTCGGAAAATTTCTTTTGGTCGCAGTTATTAGACGAAGCGCGAACTTATTTTTCGGAAAAATCCTGATTTCGGGGCGGGGCGGAAGGGGGGTTTGGGGGGAATTCCGCCCCGCCCGCCCTTTTAAAATTTATTTAAAAGTTTTCTTCAAAAAGCCAAAGATTTTTCGTATCACGCATTCGCGTGATGCGCCGCCTTTATCATCCACCCGCCAACCCCCGCCCACCACCCCTTATTACAATTGTATTATAATACAATATTGTCAAATAGTGCAAGAGGGGGTAAAATAAAATACTAGATATGACAAAAATTTCTAAAAAATTAGGCAAAAACATTAAACGTATTCGAGAAGAAAAAGGGATGTCACAAGGTGATATTTGCCGTGCCTTAAGTATGGATAGAGGATACATAAGCCGCGTAGAAAATGGCTTAAAAAATCCTACTCTTTCTAATTTAGAAAAAATAGCCAAGGCATTAAATATTTTGCCTGATGAATTATTAAAATAATTTATTATGTCAAAATTGCTTAGATTATATTTGTCTCATAAATTGACACAAAGAAAGTCAGTTGATGATCCAGAAAAACTTAATAATTCTATACGTTCAGCTAATATTGATCTTAATCCACATCAAGTTGATGCGGCAATTTTTGCATTTAAAAGTCCCTTATCCCGTGGAGCTATTTTAGCCGATGAAGTTGGTTTAGGCAAAACTATTGAAGCCGGCCTGATTATTAATCAACTTTGGGTTGAGGGCAGGCAGCATATAATGATTCTTGTCCCAGCTTCACTTAGAACTCAATGGCAGGATGAACTATTAAATCGTTTTAATCTGCCTAGTGAAATTTTAGACGGCCCTGCCCTAAAAAAACTGCAGAAAGACAAAAGTAAAACCAACCCTTTAACTGAAAATGGTATTTATATTGCCTCCCATAATTTTGCCTATCGCTACGACATTTATGTTAAAGAAGTAAATTGGGATTTAGTGGTTATTGATGAAGCGCATCGCATGCGCAATGTTTGGCGCAAGGGTAATAAAACAGCAAAAAAGATAAAGGAAGCAATAAAAAATTATCCCAAAGTATTGTTAACCGCTACCCCTTTACAAAATAATTTAATGGAATTATATGGCCTAACCAGCTTCTTGGATGAAAATTATTTAGGAACAGAGTTTTCATTTAAAACACTATTTGTTAACCCTATTAAAAAACAAAAAAAGTTTGATAATTTAATTCAATTGAAAGAGCGCCTAATGGGCAAAATTATTGATGGTGAAATTAGCGGCGGAATTTTAACAAGAACATTAAGAAAACAAGTCAGGGGTTTGGTAAAGTTTACTAACCGTTATAGTGTAACTGAAGATTTTGCACCAAACGATAATGAAATGGAATTATATAATTTAGTTAGTGATTATTTACAAAGACCAGTGTTAGCTTCTACGCGGGCGACACAACGAAATATGATGGAGTTGGTTTACCGTAAAATTTTAGCAAGTTCTTCTTTCGCCATTGCCGGTACTTTGGAAAAGATCATCCACTTTTTATCCAAAAGATTACAAAACGAACAAAAGGCGACTTTTGATGAAGTTGTTTATTTTATTGAACAAGCACGAATTTCTTACGAAAAAAAATTTAACAAAAAATTTGCCTCTATTATTATCAAGCAAGCCGAAGAATCAAAAGATTTAGTTCAAGAAATCCTGCCTGGCATAGATGATATTGAAATAAATTTGGAAAAATTACAGGAAGAAAATGAAGATGCAGATGATTTGAGTGAAGATGAATTTTTTGATGATAAATTAAAAGAAAAAGTTGAGCGTGAAATTGACCATAAATTCACTAAAGAAGAAATTCTCACCGAATTACAAGATGTTTTATATTTTTATTATTTAGCTTCAACAATTGATATTAATCAAAAAAGCCAGGCATTAATCCGGGTTTTAAAAAAGGTATTTGCTCATGCTGAAAAGAAAAAATGGCCGCAAAAAGCTGTCATTTTTACTGAATCACGTCGGACACAAGATCATTTAGAGAAATTACTTTCAGCCAATGGGTATGATTTAATTTTATTTAATGGTTCAAATGCTGGCAAGAAAGCAAAGGAAATTTTTGATGAATGGGCAGATAAGTTTCCTAATGAAGCCCAAAGAGGCTCAAAAAGCATTAGTATACGAAAAGCCCTAATCTGGAAATTCCAGCAGCTAACAAAGTCAATTTTGATAACCACCGAAGCTGGTGCCGAAGGACTTAATTTACAATTTGCTAATATTGTCATTAATTATGATTTACCTTGGAATCCACAAAGGGTTGAGCAAAGAATCGGCCGTTGCCATCGTTATGGTCAAGAATTGGATGTTTTGGTAATAAATTTTTTGAATAAAAGAAACTATGCTGATCAGCGCGTCTATGAATTATTGGCGGAAAAAATAAAATTATTTGGCAATCTTTTTGATTTTACCGATAAAGTTCTTGGCACAGAAATTGTTACCGATGATGGTTATGAAGTTAGAGAAGTGGCATTAGCCGGACTTGGTGCGGGGTTGGATTTTGAGAAAAAAATATTAGGTATATATCGCCATTGTCGCACGTCCAAAGAAATTGAAAACGGATTCAAACAATTACAATTAGAATTATCGGATATTATTGAGGAAAAAATTGAAGATACGCAAAAAAAGGTTATTCAACATTTTGACGAAGAGGTGAGACAAAAATTAAGAATACGTCAACAAAATTTAGACGATTCTTTATGTAAATTTGATCGTCAAATAAAAATGTACTTAGATGCAGTTTTTGGAAATAAAATTAAATATGAAACCGATAAAATTTTTCAGTTTGATGGTAACCGATATATTTTTGGCGGCACCACTGAATTGATGCGCGAGCAGGGGTTGAGACCAGTAAATTTAGGGTTAGATTTTGTTAAACAATCGCTGGATAAAGACAAGGAGCTTTCTGGAAAATGGCAATTAAAATTACAACATCCCAAAGAGAGCGGCCGCAAATATCTAGATGAGTATATTGGTCTAGATTGTCAATTAGTTTTGGATTTAATTACTTTTCAAAGAAAAACCATCAACAATACAGAGGAAATTTTTGAACAGTTAGTGCCAAGCATGATTATCCAAAAAGATTCAAATTTGATAAAAGTTGATATGCATCGTGCTGAAAAAATTTTTGATTTAGATGTGGTTGAAGAAGTTAATAGCCCAAAAAGAGTCCATGATAGTTTGATTGATTACGCCGTTAAAAATATGGAAATAGCCAAACAACAGATAATTGAAAATAATGAAAGGTTTGTTGATCAAGAAATGCAGGTTTTAGATAAATTCGTCGAGGAGTCGCTTTTAAAATATGAACAAGATATGCAGATTATTAAAAATGAGTTAAAAGATTTAAGCAAGAAACTTACTAATAATTCAAGAACTATGGGATTTCACGAGAAACAGGAAATTTACGAAGAAAAAGATAAAAAGCAAAAGGAATTATTTAAATTGCAAAATAAATATATTCAGGCGGAACAGCAGCAGCTTAAAGAAAAAGATAAAAAATTAATGGATCTGCGCGGTAAATTACAGATTACCTTTGCTTCTAAACGTCTTGCTCAAATTAATTTTAAAATAATTTCTTAAATATGAATATTGCATTAGAAAAATTACGACAAAACATTTTAAAAATTAAAGATCGGGCAACCGAACGTTCTTATTATAAAGAAATCAGCAATTTTATTATTGAATTTGCCGTTACTGAAAAACACAAAAATTTTTCAGCCACTCCCGAAGAAAGTTCAACGGTTATTAAGCGAGAGATAGGTTTTCCCGATATCACCGTTAGGCAAAATGAGCGCCTGGTTGGTTGGATAGAAGTAAAATTGCCGCAAGATAATTTGAATAGCGATAAATTTTTAAGTCAATTCAAAAAATATAAAGATTCGCTGGAAAATATTTTATTTACCAATTTGCGTGAATGGCAATTATGGCAGTGGGATAGCAATGGCAAGCCGATAAAAGAAGGCGAATTATTATTTGATGTTACTGATTATTCCATTGGTGAAGAAGAAAAACTAAAAAATATTTTAGTGAAATTTTTTGAGGGTCGGCCTTACGAAGCGAGAACGCCGAAACAACTAGCTTTAGCTTTAGCAAAAAAGACGAAATTATTGAGCCAGCAAGTTGAAGAAGCCCTGGAGGAATCTAACGAAGATTCTGATTTGGCGAGATTAAAAACAACTTTTGAAAAGACATTGATTCAAAATATAAAACCTCATCAGTTTGCCAATATGGTGGCGGAAACCGTGGCTTATTCTTTATTTTTAGCCTCCTTGGAGCATTTTAATCGTAGTAATGGTGATGAGCTTAATTTAACGACCGCGATTGATTATTTACCGACCAATATCCCGATTTTGGCAGACTTATATTCACTGGTTAATAAAGTTTCAAAAACAATTCCAAATATTTACAAAGCAACGGAAAATATGATTGACCAGTTAAACGCTGCTGATATCGGAAAAATTCATGCTAAATTGGTTGAGCATAAACCGGGCGAAGACCCAGTCATTCAATTTTATGAACCATTTCTAAAAGAATACGACCCGAAAGAACGCGAGGCGAGAGGCGTTTATTATACGCCCAAGCCAGTGGTTGATTATATTGTCAGAAGTGTTGATTATTTATTACGCACAAAATTTAATAAACCCAAGGGCTTAGCCGATGAAAGCGTGCATTTGCTTGATCCGGCCACTGGCACCGGAACTTTTTTGATGTCAGCTATTCAGGAAATTAATTCTAATATTATCAAAGAGAATGAAACGCTTGGCGATGAGATGGCGCAAAAGGAATTTAATAATATTGTAATCAATCATATTTTAAAGCATTTTTACGGTTTTGAACTTTTAGTCGCGCCTTATGCAATAGCCCATTTGAAATTAACATTACTTCTGGAAAATTTAGGATTTAACTTTGAGATGACGAAAAACGATGGCGATACGGACAACGATCGCCTTAAAGTATATTTAGCAAATACTTTAGATGATCCCGATAAACCACCGCAAAAATTTTTCGGTTTTGATTCAATCCCGCAAGAAACGGAACATGCGCGGGAAATTAAAAAGAACGCACCGATTTTGGCAATTGTAGGTAATCCTCCTTATTCAGGAATATCACAAAATCCTGTTGAAACAATAGTTTTTGAAAATATAAAAAATGGAAAAACGAAGAAGAAAAAGATAAAAACTTGGATAGGCGATCTAATTGAGGATTATAAATACACCGAAGGTGATAGAAACAACGGAAAACATTTTAAAGAAAAGAAACATTGGCTTGGTGATGACTACGTAAAATTCATACGTTTTGGTCAATGGAAAATTGATCATAATGGGGATGGTGTATTGGCCTTAATTACAAATCACAGCTATCTTGATAATCCAACTTTCCGTGGTATGCGATGGCAGCTCATGAACTCGTTTGATGAAATTTATGTATTAAACCTACATGGTAACTCAAAGACAGAAAAAACAAATATAAATGGAGAAAAGGATGAAAATGTTTTCTCAATACAACAAGGTGTTGCCATTTCCATCTTTATAAAGAAGTCTATGGTAAACACAAATAAAAGTCGTGTATTTTACTTTGATTTATGGGGATTACGAAATAAAAAATTTAGTTTTTTATTGGATAATAGTTTTTCTGATACAGAATGGAAGGAAATAAAACCTATATCCCCTTACTATTTCTTTGTACCAAAATCCGGTGATCGTTCTACCGAGTTTTTGGAATATACTAAAATTACAGATATTTTTCCAATAAATGTTACTGGAATTGTAAGCCTTCCCCCAAAATTCGGACAGTAGGATAAGAGATAATTTAGTGGTAAAATGATTTTAAATTATCACTTGTCTAAACATCCGAAAACATATGGGAAAAATCAAACATTCAAATTCCTTTAAAGTTAAATTGGCCCTG
>JAHISB010000010.1 GCA_018818425.1 Patescibacteria group bacterium | reverse complement strand
CTTATTTAAAAAATGGATTATATTGGAGGCCTGGACCCCGCCCCGGGCGGGGTGAATAACGGTTTTGTCCCGCTTCGCGGGATCTGGCGAAGCCAGACAAACCTCTTATTTAAAAAATGGATTATATTGGAGGCCTGGACCGGATTCGAACCGGTGAATAACGGTTTTGCAAACCGCCGCCTTACCACTTGGCTACCAGGCCAATAATAATATATATACTTTAAATAATTCTTAAAAATAGCAAATTTTCGTTCAACCACTTGCCTGCCCGCCATAACGAACGTAGTGAGTGTAGGCGGGGCTACCAGGCCTTAAATAAAACTCATTATTCATTGGTAACTTAATTGAAAATAACAAAAAATGGCTAAAAAAGCAATGTCTCTAAAAAATACTTAAGACAAACTCTGATATAAGAATAATTGATTAAATAAAAGCCCCGTCCACTAATGCTTTGAGTGAACGGGTTTTAACTTATTCTCCTGACTATAGAGAATAGGAATTGAGCAACGAGAATTGAGTCTGCTATCATCGCTTTGATTGATTTACGACTTAGCAAAACCCAAAGTTTGCCTCGACTCAAATTCTTCCTGACCGCCGCCCAGTACTCATGGATATCCGAACGAGTGGTGCATTGAGTAAAGCGTTGAAAATACAGCTTCCAACGATTAGGCGCCTTCTCTCCGGCCGACTGATAAATGGCTTTGAGTTCTGCCAGTTTGAGCGTCAGCCATTTGCCCGGCTGTATTTTGGCGGCTTGAGCTGCCAGCTTTTCCTCCATGGGAGACCGTTGGCGAGTCTGCAGCCAGACTTCGGTTAAGTCAAAGATCAGCTTAACCAATCTCTTAAAGGTTTGGTAATTCTCCCGAAATTTGAAAAGCTGAAACCGTGGCCAGCTTAAACGCGGAAAACCCTCTCTTCTGGATTTTCTGTCCCGAACCCGGAACAAACCTGTAACCATCGGGTGTCTTTGAATGACATCTACGGCGTATTTACACCAGATGATGTTGGCAAACACGCCCCAGTAGCGCTTCTTTTCTGTTCTCTTGAGGATTCTCACTAGATTCTCAACGCTATAGAATGTTTCCCAAGCTTTTTGGTAGGCAGTATTCCATTCCTCCGCAGACATTCTAGGGTGTTCCATAACCGAACCGGAAAAGCCGTCGTATCTGTTAAGGTCAGGATCCATCCAGCGACCCTCGCAGAACATCCGTTGATGATCTTGTGAGCCTGGTATGGGAATGAAGCTGAAGAAGAAGGCCAGTTCTTGTCCTAATCCCATGATGGTCTGCATGTCGCTAGCCAGTAATCCTGGAGTATCATTAGGCAGGCCGATTATATAGCTTCCCTGTACAGAGATGCCTAGAAAACGGCACGCCTCAATGAGCTTCCGATATTCAGCCAATTGATTATGTTTTTTGCCAACACTTTCAAGGTTAGCTGGATTAACGGTTTCAAAGCCAACAAAAACCTGGCTGCAAAAACCGGCTAAGCTATCAAGAAAGCCGGGTATTTTGTGGCTGGCGGCATCAGTCTGGCAAACGAAAGAAGGGGTAATACCTTCTCTTCTTAAGTTTTCCAGAGCTCGGCTTCTTTCTGGCCAAAGTGGATCTCTGGCCGTATCATCTGCTGTGATAAAGTAGGTTCTAATTCCTTCTCGCCAATTGGCTTTGAGGGTTTCAACAAACCCTTGAACGCTCCTGGCTCGCATCTTTCTGCCCTGAACATTACAAACGGCACAGAAAGAGCAATGGAAAGGACAGCCCCTGCACGGTTCAATTGTGCCGTGGCCAGGTATAACAAATAATTCTGCCATGCCTGGAATTGGCCTGGGAAACGGCTCGGCTGTCAGATCTGGCGGAGAGTCTAAGTAATTGTAAACCGGTTTTAACTGCCCGGCCAAGAACTGTTGGAGCACAACGAGCATTCTGCCATTTTCAGCTTCACCGGCGAACAGCGATACGCCATGGTCAATTAATTTTTTGAGTCCTAATTCCTCAAAAGCCTGGGTGTTAACCACTTCCCCGTTTTGAGGAAACATAGCCATTACACCGGAGATGTGGAACCCGCCGACCATTGTTTGGATTCCTTTTTTTTGAAAAACCAAAGCCAAATCAGTAGCCCGTGGAAATTGATTAGTCTGAACCCCTGCCAGCACTACCAAGGACTTAGCTTGGAATCTTTGACAGATCCAGCTGATTAAACCTGTCCTTACTTTATGGACAGTTTCGTCATACACCCGCATGACTATTTGGACGTTGGCGCCGAGCGAATCCCCGCTCTGACAAATAAGGCTGTAAAGCGTTGCCAGGGTGTTGCCCGGAAGCACCCCAAACCTATCCCTGATAACAAAGCCCTGTTCATCATACTTTGAGGGTTTAATCAGAATAATATTGAGGACCTCCTTGCCTTGCAGAACTATTAAGGCCGTCTTTGCCAGTTGAACAAACTCTCCCATAACAGAGATGGCTGCTGTTCCTTTGAAAAAATAGAACGCCATCATCCATACCTGCTTTATTATTCCTCTCACAACTTCTCACCTCCTCGCGGTATTTTTGATTATTTCAATGAACAAATCTTCTAGTCTTTAGTTTTCAGTCTTTAGTTTTCTAAATTTTCTATCTGAACTCTTTTTTAGTTTAGATGCTGCTCGGTCTGATGTCAACTAGGTGTTTGTCTGATCAATGACAATTTTTAGCAAACAAAAACCCGCTCAAGTTTTTTGAACGGATTTTTTATTCTATTAATATATTTATCTGACAAACGGCAGAATTTCCATAGAGGTCCACTTGCGGCCAAAGCTCTTGGCCTGGGCATAATCTTTCAGCCAGATATCGGCAGTCAGCCAATAGCGGGCGTTCATTCTATCCTGAACAATAAAAATCTTATCGCCGTAAAGCTCCGGAAATCTGACTTTAGCGCCAAAAGGCAAGTTTAAAAAATTAGTGGCAATAATATCTTCCTGGTTATGTTCGCATAAATCGAAGCCCGAAGCCGTAATGCAGGGCGTAGCATCTGTTTGAGCCTGGCGGCTGTTATAAGCAGTCAGCCAAATCTTGTAAGTATATTGCGGTTCCCGCAGTTCAACTTCTGGAAAAGATGACTTGGAAATAATTTCGCCTTCGGATAAAAACTCAAGCCGGCCCGCTTCCAAAGGAAGCTGGGGAATTGGTTCAGTGCCTTTAGCCATGCTCACATGAGGAAAACATAGATTAATAACAAAAATAAGCATCAAAATTGGTAACAATTTCCCTGCAAATATATCAATCTTTTTTAGGGCGATTTTAAGTTGTTTTTTAAACTTTTTCCGCATATTTAGCAATATTTAGTAATTTAGCAATACAAAAAAGCCTATGCTTATAGCATCGGCTCCTATAGTATTATATTAGCAGATATATCAATTTTTGTCAACCTAATTTTTGATAGATAAAAATCTTGCCGCGCTTGCTAAGGGGAATCATTTTTTCTGAAAATTTATCGGAAGCAAAGTGAAAATGATAAGAAATTATCCGGGAACCAGCCGGCAGCTGTTCAAAATTCTCTTTTAGTTTTTCCATGGCCGTATTTGTCAAAAAACAAAAAACTAATGAATAATCAGAAAGTTCAAACTCTAAAAAATTTCCTTTGATAATCTTGTAGTTTTTAGTTTTCAGTTTTTTAAAAACTTTATTGAGCCAGAAACGAAATTTAGTAGTTAATATAAGAACTGATGAATTATCTATGCCTGTTACAGAGTTGGGGTAATGGCAGGCCACTTTTAAAATAATCCGTCCGCTGCCGCTGCCAAGATCGATAATTTTATCTGCCGGCTTAATTTCCGCCAGCTTAATCATTTGTTTAATGACTTTGTAAGGCGTCGGCACGTAAGGAACTAATTTTTTAAACGAAAAAATAATATTGATTAAATAAATTACCAAAATTATGGCCAGTAAAAGATAAATTAATTGAATAATTATAATAAAAGCTGTCATTTTTTTGCTTTTTTCGGCCGCCAAAGATACTTATCCAGCTGAATAAAATAGTTGTTCTCTGTTTTTTTAACCTCCACCCCTTCCTTTTTTAATAAATAGGCCTGCAGGTCTTTAGGATGATCCAGGCAGGTGGTGGAAATCATGCCTTTAGAATTAATAACTCTTTGCCACGGCGCCTTGTTTTCCTCCGCGCCCACATGCAAAGCCCAGCCCACCATTCTGGCGGCGCGGGGCGTAGAAATAATACTGGCAATCTGGCCATAAGTTGCCACCTTGCCTTTGGGAATTTTTTTGACCAGACTGTA
This sequence comes from Patescibacteria group bacterium, assembly GCA_018818425.1. Classification (GTDB taxonomy): domain Bacteria; phylum Patescibacteriota; class Patescibacteriia; order UBA1558; family UBA10009; genus JAHISB01. The sequence goes on along the minus strand of JAHISB010000010.1, from coordinate 3,432 downwards.
GACTTTTTGGTAGAAGTTCATACTGATGAATTGTCTGATTGATTTGACTGCCGGTCTTTTTGCGACTGCAGCACTAAGTAAAGCATCTCCAGCTGTTTAAGAACGGCTTGAATTAGAATTTTTTGACTTGAGGAAAGCGCAACTTCGGGCATAAGGCAATAAGCGGTAAAGGTTAAATTTACGGAACCGGAATTTATCCAAACGGCCCGTTCTATTTTTCTATTCTCAATCAGCTCTTTATTGCTTATTAAAATTTTCTGAAACTTTTCATTTTTCCTAACCGAAACATGTTCGGCCAATGTCTGATAATTGCGAGTCAAAATGACTTTATTTATAAGCCAAGGGACTTTGACTATCCCCAAAATCTTATCGCCTAGCAAAGCCATTATTTTAAAAAAATCCTTTCTATGCTCCGGGTATTTATCAATGGCGTTTAAAGCCGAATGAATTTCCTGCAACTGAACGTTAACCGCTCCGATATAAGAAAAGGCATCGTTTAAACGCTCCTCAGTAGTGCGTTGTTCTTGGCGGACTTTTATAATTTTCTGCTGATATTGCCGCAATACCTTCTGATAAATCTTTAAAATAAAAAAAACTATAATCAATAAACAAACGATCAAAATGCTTTCTATAAGCTCTTCCTCTAAGATAAAAGTTCCGGTGATAGCTATGCCTTCGTGAATAATGTGCGGTACCGAAAGCACGGTGATTATCAGCACCGACCAAAAAATAATAAACAACAGCCGTAAATGATATAATCTTTTTTCCGGTGTCTTGGTCATGGGTATATTATAGCAGAAAAACAGACCTTGAGGGACTAAATCAATAATTTGACAAAGTAATACAACTGTATTACAATTAAAATATAACCATTAATCAAATTTATATGCGTGATGTCTTGACTTTATCTATCCCCAGTAAAACCAAAGAATTAATCAAAAGAAAAGCCAAAAAATCCGGCTTCCCCACCGTTAGCGGTTATATTCAATTCCTGATAAGGCAGGATGAAAATTTAATTTCGGAAGAAACATTGCTGCAATCAATCAAAGAAGCGCAAAAAGAATATGATTCCGGCCAAGCCATAAAAGCAAAATCAATCAAAGACTTTTTATGATAGTAAGGAATATTTATTATTCAAGCAAATTTGTTAAGGAATTAAGAAAGCTCCCTAAAAACATTATTAAGATTGCCATAGCCAAAGAAAGGCTGTTTAAGTTAAATCCCCTGCATCCTTCATTAAGATTGCATGAACTGCACGGCAAATTTAAAGGCGTTTGGTCTATTTCGCTCACGGCAAATTACAGAATAATTTTTAAAAGGCAAAAAAACGGCGATATCCTATTTATTTCCATCGGACGGCATGATATCTATAAATATCTCTAACTCAAATTAATAAGATGTGTTTGAAAACCGAAAAACTACCGGCGAGGTAGTTTTTTAGATGGAGCGGGTAGGGGGAATCGAACCCCCATCTTCAGCTTGGAAAGCTGTAATAATAGCCATTATACTATACCCGCCTGCGCTCACTTCGTTCGCTTCGGCGCCTGTCCGGCCTTTGGCGGAGGCAGGCCCGCTTATTGCGAAGGATGGTCGTTACTCCTAGACGAAGTTAGAACCTTTTTTACATCCCGCTAAGCGGGACGATTTTTCGGGGCGGGGCGGAAGAGGGGTCTGGGGGGAATTCCGCCCCGCCCCTCTCGGCCGCTTTCTTTTCGCCACCGCAATTTGGCCGTGCCAGCGAAGCTGGCGCGCCACTATTACTTACTTATTTTATATATCTATTTCAAACTGATTATCTACATCAATAATATCATTTTATTAAAAAAGAAAGAAGGGTAGCTTTTGTACTACCCTTCAAGGTTTTCCGTCTCCTTGTGTTATTCCTAAATTAACTTTCAGAGCTTCCGCGGAAGCGTGGATAAATCCAAAGAGCGGATGATTTTCAGTTGACACAACTTCATCTTCAGCAAGACGAAAGATTGCGTCTCTGATTTGCGCGAGGCACCCCATCATCGTGGCATTCTTCAGTCTGATACTACACTTAGCCTCTTCACGTGAATTATCGTCGATGATTAAAGACTTGATGCATTCTGTCGCTGGACCCAGATCGGCAAGCAAAGCATCCGTAAGATGCCACGCCAGTTCGATACGTGGATCACTAATCACCGACTGATAATCAAGTCCATGTTCGACCGCCTTACAATGTTTTAACATTAATTCGCAGATGGGTGTACCCCGATACGGCAATAGCATATCGAAAGCGAATGGATGGATGTACTCACTCTTCCCACAAAGGGAAGATAAAAACTCAACATTCTTGGCGAACTCCTCTCTGTTAGTAAAAGGATCAAAGCCGATGAAGCCAATCTCAACAAAGATCTCTTCCTCTTCAAGGAGTTTTAGCGCGTTTGCGTTCTGTTCTCTATTCATTCGCTTATTAAACATGTCGAGCGAACGGTTTACACCAGACTCTATGCCGATGTAGACCTTCCGAAGCCCAGCTTGCTTGAGGTTTCTAATGGTGGTTCGTTGGAGATTATCACCACGTGATTGGATAATGAGTTTCGCCTTCAACCCTCTACGCACGATTTCTTGCGCTATCTGATTGGCTCGGTCATCTCCCACTTTTCCCGGCCCAATGAAATTATCATCAGTGAACCACACTTCATTTGTAGCAGAGCGAGCAAGGAGTGCTTCCAGCTCATCGATGGCATTGTTCGGGCTATGCATTCGCCATTTTCGACCGGGTGCCTTTCGGTAGAACGCGGCAGTCGAACAAAAACTGCAGTTAGCGTGACATCCTCTACTAGTGTGAATCTGGATAATACCACCAAGAGAGACATAAGTTTCAAAATCATCTCGAATCGGAAACGGTAGATCATCCAAATTAACAACAAGGGGTCGTGGTGGATTATTGACAATTTGGTCATTCTGTCGAAAAGTCAAACCATTAACATCATCCATTTTGATTTCATTATTCACGGCACGTAGTAGTTCGTACGTAGTAAGTTCACCTTCCACGCGTACAACACTGTCAATAGCTGGGAAACGATGAAGGATTTCTTCAGTATTGAGGGTGGGATAGGTCCCACCTACCGTGATGTGTCCAATAAAACCATTTTCGCGCAACTTTTCAATCATGCGATAACTATCTGCCATCATGTACGAGTACAGAATTGAGAATCCTACAGCCATTGGTTGCATGGAAATTATGTCGGAAACGGCACGGGATTCGTCAGGATGTAAAGACATATCGTAGATTAATGCCCGAGCCCCTTTGCTACGTAGATATAAGCCTTCCCCCAAAATTCGGACAGTAGGATAAGAGATAATTTAGTGGTAAAATGATTTTAAATTATCACTTGTCTAAACATCCGAAAACATATGGGAAAAATCAAACATTCAAATTCCTTTAAAGTTAAATTGGCCCTG
>JAHISB010000001.1 GCA_018818425.1 Patescibacteria group bacterium | reverse complement strand
TAGGAAGCTTAGCTTCCCAAAGCTAAGCTTTGAATTCTCTACTGTTGGCATTACCTCACTATCCTCGCTCAACGAACCCCGAACCGCGGGTTCGCATCCCGCCTCAATAACACAATCCCCCATAGCTCATCTTTGATGAGCGACGGGGGATGGCGGTGTTTTTTGATTGATGTTCGAACTTTTTTTGAGCAAAACCCCCAATAAGGAAGCCCCTCCGACGCTGAAGCTTTGGCGGGCAGGCACCCCCGTTATTGCGCGCCTTGCTCGCCACACCACAGAAAAATACTCTTTGCTCTTTTCATTTTGCCTGCCTGCTTGGCGGAGTTTATCCCGCTGAATAGCGGGACCCCCAAAACTTTTCGGCGGGACGGATTTTTCGGCGGACATCTTTTTAGGGATTTTTAATCAACTTTATTAATTTTTCTATTGAATTTATTAAATCTCCATCTGAAAAGCTAACCGTTTGCATTGTTTTATTTTCGGGGTGATGTGTTTTATTTCTAATAAATGTTGGCAAGGTTGCATTTTCCTCGTTTTTTGCAATACCGCCAAATTCTGGCGTCCACTTTTTTGTAGCTGATATTTTTGTTTGCAGATAATTTTTTTCGAAAACAGTTTGTTTGCCTCTATTGTCGGCATCATTTTGATCACTGGCTTTGCTTATAAAAAGCTCGTGCAAATAACCGTATAGCTCATCATGGAATTCTACTGTGGGCATATCGTACGCAAAAAAATTGATTTCTCCCCAAGATGGGCTCCAGTTTGGAAAAAGTCCCCAGCCCTTATCTCTAGCGTCAGAAATGATTATTTTATTAGTTTCATCTCTCGTGAATAGTAAAAGTTTAGCATTTTGTGAAATAGCACCTTTAAATAAATATGGCGAATGTGTAGAGATAACAATTTGCTTGTCTTTAGATTCTTCAAGAAGTAAATCTAATAATTTGTCTTGTGCCTTTGGGTGAAGATGAAGTTCTGGTTCATCAATAAGATAAACAATACTCCCCTTTGAGGCTCCAGCAATATTTTTTAATATCAATAAAGTTAGAATGACCTCTACTCCGGAACCTAAATCTCTAACATTGATTTGAGATAAAGCATTATCATCTCTTAAAGCAAAAAATGAGTTAGAAAAGGGGTGGAGAAGGTTTAATGGTTCGATTTTAATTTTTTCAAATTCATCTTTGCCAAAAAAATCCTTCAATTCTTTAGCAGTTTTTTTACCAACATTTTTATTTGTGATTTCATCAATATTTTTAAAATATTCTCCTGTTATGTTTTGTATAATCTTCCCAATATTTTCCTCATCTAAATTTTTTATAAAATTCCAGTTAAGATCGTCGCATATCTTTTCAAAAGTAGTTTTATAATTTCCAGTTGCTATTTGGCGCGTTCTGTTCTTATCAAAGAAGAAAATATTTAGTTCATCATTATCATTAATTCTCGCATTTCCAAATAACTTATCTCTTCCGTCAATATTTTTAATGCTTCCGCCTTTATCGATTGGATTACTTCCATCAGCTTTTTCATATTGATCTTGAAGAATTTTGAAATGATTATTTATCTGGAAAGGCGATGAAAGCAATTTCCCTCGTTCTTTTGTATCTCTAGTTTTAGCTGTAAATTCTATTCCTTTTGCTTTGAATGACCACGAGTTGAATTTGTAGGCGTCAATTGATGAGCCACAGCTAAATTCATCGGTCTCGCCTTCAATAGTTATCTCTTTCTTGAAATCAAGAAAATCACTTATGCTTAATTTATTTTCAGCAGAAAAACTGTTTAATGTTAGATAGTTTATTGCTTCAAGTATAGAAGTTTTACCATTCCCATTTTCGCCAATAAGTATGTTTAAGCCACTGCCACGATTGCCATCGGGGACACCTAAATTTATTGGCTCATTTTCAAAACACTTATAGTTTTGAATAGTTAATTTTTTAATAAAAATTGCCATATTATTTCAAATCTAAAATTTCCCACTCTTTATCATTTTCATAAATGTAGTTTTCTTTTCGGTTTATAATCCAGTTTGGATATTTTTCAATCACTATTCCACCGATTATTTCAAAATTGTATTTTGATTGATTCTTCTTAATCCATTTTTGAAGTGCTTTGTTTTTGTCCGCAGTTTCTTGGCTTTTTGCTGTAATGTCATTTTTTGGATCTAATAAATAGATCATACCTTTTACTTTGATGATAAAATCGGGATAGAAAAGTCTATTTTTCTTTTCCTGTGTGTCAAAGTATTCAATAGCAAAAACGTTTCTTCCGCTGTCATCTTGCTTGTGCCACCAAATAATATTTTTCTGTGATTCCAAAAATTTTATAAATTTTTCCTCATTCTCTTTTCCGAGATACTGCTTTCTATTATAAAATTCCTCATAAACATTTTTGTTTATGCCGTCAATTTTTTCAAAATCTTCAGTAAAGCTTGTTTCTTGTTCCGGCAATTCTAAATCAAAAATATCTTTTTCTTCTTTCTCTCTTATTTCTATTTCGTATTTATTTCTGAATTCTTTTAGTGCTTTGCTGATAGTCGTTTTTAGCTTGCTCGTTTCTTTTAATAATTCATTAACAACGATTGGATAATAAACTGGTCTATCAAGCCCAAGTCTTGTATTAAACCAAACATTTATTGCGGATTTCAGTTGCCCCCACGATCTTGAGGGATTATATTTTGCCTCTTCATCTCCTTGTTTTTTTAATTCCTCAAAACAAAGTAAATTATAAAGTCTCTCTACGTCTAATTGTGAAAAATGATAATCAAAATTTTTGCCTTTTTCTTTAATTTCATTGACAAAATTATCAAAACTTTCAATCTCTGCGTTGACGACAATCTGATTATTTACACTTGTCGTTGAAAGATCGAAATGTGATTTTGTAACCTTGGCATTTTCCGTAACAAATTGTAGTTTTGTACCGAATACATCGTCCATTGTTTGCAAGAAAAATTTTTGCCAAAGTGGTGGTGGTGTTAGCGTGTTGAAATCTGTTCTTTGGTGATAAGTAGTTTCAAGCGTAACCCTTTCAATATTGTTTTTGAGTTTTGTGTAATAAATCGGGGGTTTATTTTCATTTTCCACTTCCTTAATGTCCCTAATGTGGCTTTTGTTATAGTTGGTATAAATATATGCCTTGTTTAGTTCTTCTCTTTCGTAATGATGAGCCTCTGGCATTCTTTTGATTCTTCCAATAATTTGAGTGTGAAATGTTGGGCTGGTAATTTCTCTAAACATCACAAGAATTTCGGCTCTTGGACAATCCCACCCAGTTGCGGGTGCAACCTTAAAAATCATAAAATTTATTTTGTCATCGTTGTCGGTGATGTGTTTTAATTTCTCTTCATCTTTGTTTCCAGATAGCCAAATTGCGATCTCGTTTTCTTTAATGCCTTTTTGTTTTAGATACGACAAAACAAGATCTTTTAAATTTGCCTGCACCTCCTCTTTTTCTTTATAATCGCTTGGCAACTGAATTAGAACAAGCGGATTGATATCAAGCCCTAATTCTTTATAATATTTTTTCAATTCTAGCCTTTTGTTGTAAGCAAGCTCAAGCATTATTTCATCTTCGGAAAGTTGCTTATTTTCCAGTTTTTTAATATCTTCTTCCGTTTGGATAATAATTTTTTCTTTAATCAATCCGCTTGCGATAACGTCACTTTCTAGAGCCTCAACAAATCCTGCTTTTTTCTGTGATACATCGCTAATATTTGGCAGGTCTTTGGGTGTAGCCGTGACTTTTAGAATAATTCTTGGATCAATAAGATCAACTACCTCGTTGGCAAGGTGCGTATCGGTTTCTGTGTGGGCTTCGTCAATAATCAAAACAATATCTCTCTCACTCCTTGTCTTTTTTATAAAATCATCAAAAACTGCGTCACCGCCGTAGCCCACGCCTCCACCTTTTCTTAATTTTTTTGATTCTTTGTCAGTGCCCTTAATTTTTGACCAATTAATAAAGAAAATGTTGTTTTTGTATAGTTTGCCCTCGCTTAAATCATTAACATCCTTCAAATTCATATCCGTGCCTTCGTTGAAATAGCTATATAGTTTAGCTTTAGATTGCATGTAGGATTCATCACCGCCAAAAGAAACCCAGACATACGCTTTATCTTCGTGAAATTGATAATTATCATCAAGACAACGCAAAAACTCCGCCATCATGATTGTTTTCCCGGCACCGGTCGGGGCTTTGAAAACTAGCGGGATTCTATATTTACCAGTTTTCCACAATTCTAAAAAAGTATTGCTAAGCTGGTCTATTGTCGTTGTTTGAAAATTTTTTAATTGCATAATTTTATTTGTCTTTTAGCGTCTGGTTGATTTCTTTATAAATATCAAGAATTGGCTCGGGAATGTCCTCAATAACAATATTTTTGCCAAGATATTTAAAAAGTTTTTTATCCAATACGCCATATGAAAAAACATATAAAACCGTTTTTTCATTTTTAATTTTTTTTATCAACTCCTCAAATTTATTGGTATTTTCCCTAAAATAAATCGCTGTCTTTTTTGTTTTGTCTTTGTTCTCAAAAATTTGATACCATTCGCAAATTTCAACTTCTTGAAAAGTGTTTTCTTTTATTGCAATCATTTGTCCTGCTTTTTCGGTTAATTCATGCCTCTGCTTGTCGCCTATGTTATCAATTCGCTCAACAGGAATTAAATCAGTTTTGAAATATTGCAGATTTCCCCCAAGCCCTTTTATTTTTTCGCTATTTTTTGATTTCTTGATGTATCCTTTGATGATTTTTTCAATTCGAGGATAACAGACTTCTTCTGCGATTTGCCCCTCATTATTGGTGCAAAGAATAAATTTTCTTTTACCCTTATCTTCATTATTAAGATCTAAAACTGCCTCTCCTGTTGTTCCTGAACCAGCGAAAAAATCTAAAACTATTGCGTCTTGCGGAATATGAGCGATTTTCATCAAGTGATCAATCAATTCTTTTGGTTTTGAATAAGGAAAATCAAGCCCCAAAGTTTTCAAATAATCAGAGCCTCGTCTATTGAGAAATTTTTTATCCACTAAAAAGTTTCTTGGCTTTGTTCCCTTATCTCTTCTTCCTTCCAAATAGCTTTTTGTGTAGATATTATATTTTGCCTTATTTCCATTTTGATCTAACAGCGGGGAGGTTTTTGTCTCCTTAAAAACAAGAAGGTGTTTTTGTTTTAAATAAGTATCAAATATCCATCTCCATACTTTGTCTTCCTTGGTAGCAGGTTTTATGTGTGCGGCTTCTTTTTTTTCATCTGGAAATACATTGCCCGGCGGAATTACGAAAGAGCCGTCTGGACATTTGATATAATATCTTTGGTTTATACATCCTCTCATTGGGTCTAAGGCAGATTGATATAATGCAATATCATCCCTATACATTCCATCTTTGTCTTCTTTGGTATAAAGATCTTCGTCAACTTCATCATAATAGTTGCTCGCGTCTATGTTGGCTTTGTTTTTTGCGTAGCAAACTACATAATCGCAAGACGGAGCAAAAATATTTCCTTTATCGCTGGCGGTTTTAGAAATTCTAGCAATCAAGGTTAAAAAGTTTTCATGTCTAAAAACTTTTCCGCAAAGCAAATTAAGATTAGAAACTTCTTGCTCGCCGATTGAGATAAAAATAACACCGTCCTCTTTTAAAAGATGTTTGGAAAGTTCCAATCTTTTTTCCATCATGTTCAGCCATTTTGCATGTCTGTATGAATCATTTTCATCAATAAACTTATCGTTGTATTTCCACTCGTCTTTTTTTCCTGTATTATACGGCGGATCAATATAAATAAAATCTATTTTGCCTTTGTGGGTATAGTTTAAAACTGTTAGTGAATGATAATTGTCGCCCTCAATAAAAATATTGTCATCACTTTCATTAGTTTTGATTTCATTATCTGTAATTCTTTTTAGTATAGGCAAATTATTTTCACAATCTAAAACTACCTGTTCGGGTTCTTTTTCTCTATCCCAAAGAAGACCATATTTTTTGGAATCTAACTCTGCTTCTTGTTTTTCAACAAGTTTTAGTAGTTCTTCTTTTGATAATTTTTGATATTTAGACATAGTTTTTACTTAATCAAATCATCAACGCCAACTTCAAGCGCCTTGGCGATTTTTTTTACTGTATCAATAGTAGGATTTGGTGTTGAGCCTGCTTCTATTTTCGCAATCGTATGAAAAGCTAAATCCGCTTTCTTTGAAAGCTGATCCTGCGAAATACCGGCCTTTAATCGGAGCTTTCTAATTGTTTCTCCAATTTTAGATTTTTCTTTGCTCATAGTCATAAGTAAAACTTTACGGCTATAACTTTATCAAAAAATGCCTATTTTGTACATAAAAAAACAAAGCTAAAAAGCTTTGCTTTCAACTAAAACTGTCTGGCGGAGAGGGCGGGATTCGAACCCGCGGTGCCATTGCTGACACACTACCTTTCCAAGGTAGCGCGTTCGACCACTCTGCCACCTCTCCGTCTTGCCGAGAGAGTACCGTAAAATGTGGTTTATTTCAAGTGTTTTGCTC
>JAHISB010000009.1 GCA_018818425.1 Patescibacteria group bacterium | reverse complement strand
TATTTCCGAAAAGCTTTCTTTAGCAAATATCCCCTTGCTGATTTCTTCCCTTTCAGTAAAGGTTAAACGGCAATATTTTTTAGTCATATTCATAGAATATAGGCTGATCAGGGTATTTGCGCTAGTTTCTTGAACTCAAGTGTAAGTTGATTGACAAATACTCCCAAATATATTTAAATATATGCTCAGCTACGTAATATTTTAAATAAATAAACGTTATATTAATGAGGAGAGAGTACTTTAAAGCTATGGCTAATTTAGAGTTAGAGCAGCGCTTAGTGGAAAAAGCCAAAAGAAACCCCCAAGATTTTAACCAGCTCTACGAGCTGTATTTTGAGAAAATCTACAACTTTCTTTTAGCTCGCTGCGGACAAAAAGAGCTGGCCGAAGACATAACCTCCCAAACTTTTTTAAACGCCCTGGAAAAAATTCACAATTTTAAATGGCGTAATGTTTCTTTTGGGGCCTGGTTGTATCGCATAGCTATTAATAACCTTAATTCCCATTTCCGAAAAAATAACAGAATTATTTTAACCGAGGATGAAAATTTAAACTTGCTAATCAGCCAGCAAACATCGGCGGACAGTGCCGAGTCCGACTTAGAACAGCGGGGAAGAATCACCGAACTTTATCAAACTATAAAAAAACTGTCTGCTGACGAACAAAATTTAATTATTTTAAAATATTTTCAACATAAAAGCTATCAGGAAATAGCAAAAATTCTTAAACTGTCCAGTAATACCGTGGGTGTTAAGCTTCACCGCAGTTTAAGAAAATTAAAAATTGTCTATCATCAAAAGATAAAATAACTATATGGATTTTTTAAACGAAAAAAATACAGAAGATTTAATAGTTAAAGACTTGCAGCAGCTAGGCCAACAACTTCAGCAAACCAATCAAGCTTTTAAGTTAGCCCTGGCCCATAAGCTTCGGGCCAAGGTCCTAAGCCAATTTGTAAATCCCGTAAAAAAATTATGCTCTCTTAGGTGGGCTTGGTTAACCGCGCCGGCCGCGCTCTTGTTATTGGTAATACTGGCCGAAGCGGCCGAATATAGCGGGCTGGAAATTAAACCGTACCAATACCTTAAAACCACCGTGGCGCCGGCTGTTAACCGGCAAATTAAGATTACGGCTACTGCTATTATAGAAGAGGTAAAAAAAATAGCTGATAATGCTCTAAAGGCAAAACTAAACCCCGCAACTACTCAAAACAAATCTGCAATACAAAATAAAACAGTCCCCAACGATTTGCTGGAATTAACCTCTGTAAACCCCCTAATTTTATTTCAACCCTTAACCGAACAACAGCAGCAGATATTAAAAGAAGAGATTAAATCACAATTAGGTAAAAATGAACAGATGGCGCCAAACCTGCAGCCCTCACTGCCGGCCCAGCAACAGGATGATTATCAATACTCTTTAGATTTTCAGCCAACAGAACCTTTAGTATTGGAAAACGATGTTGCTGACACTTTTTTAAATGAGGCCGATAAATTGCCAGAATCATTACCGTCCGCTGATCAGGAACCTGTGGTCAAAAAACTGATTGACTCGCCTCCAACAACCGATGCTCTTGTTCCGCCGCTGACTGCTCCGATAAAAATAAGCTATCAGCCATCGGAAAATATCAAGCTGGAAGATGTGCCCCCAACAACCAAGGCCGGGGAAGCAGCAGGAACGCCGTCTACAATCATGACGCCGCCAACCCCGCCAAGCCAGCCTTACTCCAATATTAATATTCCGCCCGCTGGCCAAAAATCTGCCGGCTCAATAACAGAGCTAGGAGTCGCTGCCCCCGCAGAACAAGCAAATGGACAGGAAAAAACTGAATGCCAGAACCGCTTCAGATTAATTTTAAAAATCAACGACTTAAGCAAAATTGATGATCAATTTAATAACAGGATTGATGGTCTAGACATAGAAATAACCGAATATTATTCCTCTTCCCAAAATCTGACCATTATCCTGACTCTGCCTTCTTCTCAATATTATGAACTTAAAAAATCTCTGGCAAGTTTAACTGCCAGGCCTGACTATTTTGAAGAAGAAATAATTTATAACGAAGCCAAGTGCCAGGAGACCGTTGTAACTATTTATGTTAATAAGAGAATTTCTTTTTTTGAGTGGCTGATTTCCAATTTTCGTTAAATTTTATTGATTATGAAATATTTTCTTTTTAAAAACGTTTTATAGATATAAAAAGGGAAATAATCTTAATTAAATAATAACGGCTTAAAAACCTTGATAATTGGATAAAAATAAATTTAGTTATTTGACTTATAATATAAAATATGATATAATATATTAAATCTAACTAATTAATCAAAAAAATTATGAACAAGAGAAAAATCTACCAAAAATCGCTGACTGTTCTATTCATCTTATGTTTCTTAGCAGGGACAGCTTTTTTATCTTTTGGTAATTCAATTCCCAGAGTCCAAGCAACTACTTCGGACTCAACCAGCGCTACTACTTTTAAGCACGAGATTGCCTACTGGTGGGGTAAGGTTAATCAGCATAAAGTTGATAACATCTGGTCAACCGATCCTGACGGCGTTTCCGGCGCTAATCTTGATAAATACACTTACTGTAAAAAATGGTATCCTGCCACCCAATATGCTATGTATGATGACCAGGAAAATATCGATGGTTGGCAAAGCGCTGGCAATATAGGCAACTATTCCACTGAAACTAATACTTACCATTGTACAGAACTGGACGTAACTGCTGACTATGAAGCGCAAAAAAAATTATTCAAAAATAATCAAAACACAGCCATTAACGTTGACGGGGAACAATTAGATATCAAAATTACGGTTTCTTCCAACTGGAGCGATTATACCACTTGCGGCGACGAAAGAATCAGATTTTGGGTCAATAACAGCTATGCCACCAGATATATGTGCCTTAATGAATCGGATACCATAACCATTGATAATGAAAGAATCAAAGTAACTTTAAAAAACATCATTCACGGGTCCAGTAACGACTATGCGGTGGCGGAGGTGGTGAAGGAAAGCGCGCCAGTTACTAATTTACCCGATTTAGTGGTGGAAGATATTAAATATTATACTGACTTTAGCGGCAATACCGTTAATGGTCCTAATGAAAATGTTATCACTGCTGATGTCTGTAATCGCGGCGCCGCTGTTATGGGTAATTCTTTAGGCACCACCGATCCTGGCTATATTTGGAATTGGCATACTAAATTTACCATTTTAGAAAAAAGCATTGATGTGATTGTTGATGGCCAAATTCTTCAAGTAAATGAATGCACTGATTTAACTCTAGGTATTCATGATGACGAGGCCTTGGAAGATTTTTCTAATATTACTGAATCCGGATATTATAATGTTCAGGTTGAAACAGACATCAGCGCGCTTAATGTGGTTGCTGAATCCAATGAAAATAACAATACTTTGACCAAGCAAGTTTATATTGATTTAGAAGCAACGCCCGAAGCAACACCTATTGAAATCAATATAAATGAAGACACCTCTTCCAATACTAATACTACCGATCAAACCGCCTCTGACGATTCTGCTGATAGTAGCCAAGATAGTCTTCGGGATCACATTCACCAACTCAGAGGCACGCCCCAGGCTCAAAAACTCATCCAAAGACTAAAGGGCAGAATACTGTTGCAGGTAGAAAGCGCGGGCGAGGCCTATTATGTGGCGCCTGATTCCGATGAACTTTATTATCTAAAAGACGGGCCTGCCGCTTATAGCATTATGGAAGATACCGGCCTAGGCATTTCGGAAAGCGACTTTACTATCTTGATGAGCAATACTGCCGCCGGACAGGACCTGCGCGACATAACAAAAGGCAAAATCCTTTTACGGGTTCAGGCCAGGGGCGAGGCATATTATGTCAATCCCGAAACTTCGGATGTTGCTTATATGGCCGACGGCGACGATGCCTATAACATTATGAGAAACCAAAGCTTGGGCATATCCAATAATGACTTGGGAGATATGATTGAATTAAGTGATTAATTTCCCGAAATTAAATAGTTGATTTATAAATCAGCCCTGAATTAGAAATTCGGGGTTGATTTTTTTATTAAAGTGTGCTATAATGATATTAGAGATAAAAAATTATCTCTAAAAATCAAAAAACCAAAATCAAAATAAAAAACAACCGCATACTTTTTATTGATGAAATACTTTGATTTTGGTTCAAGGTATTTTTTTATAGGAAATCAGGCCTCCTATAAGAAATCAAACTTGTATGAAAAATAGAAAAGAAAAACTTAATACTATTCTTTATATAACGGTCTGCTTTATTTTAGTTGTTGCCACCGCTAAAATTATGGCTTTGGCCAGAGACAATTTTGAAGAAAATCAAAGAGTTATTGCCGAAACCCTGCCGTCTTTGCCTTCAGATATTCAACAAAATCAAATTAGATATCTAATTGAAGAGGGTTATTTAACCGAACCGGAATTAATTGTTAAAACCTCCGCACCATAACCTTTTGTTCTTTTTAAAACTTAAGAGTAGCTCGTTGATATAATAAAAAGGGACTAATAAACGATCGGCTATCCAAATAAGCTAAGCTCAAAATTGTAAAATAGAAATTAGCTTAAAGCAGATCGTAAAAAAATATAGCAATCAGAGCTGACTCAAAAATTAAAACAAAAACAAAAACCTTCGCTTTACGCGGGGTTTTTGTTATATCACTATTTATTGTTCATTGATCACTGTTCATTGATCATTGATAATCACCAAAAATTCTTAACTATAATAAAAGAAATAACAGCAAGCAAAGTCCAATAGCCCCAAAGCTCCCAGCTGTTAAAAAATTTTACATGCCACCAGTCAAAAAAACCCTTGAGTCTTTGTTGGGATAATGGCCACCACAGTTTTAAACCAAGTTTAACTTTATGGGAGGGCAAATCTAAAAGCAAATGCATAAACCACATCATGCTAAAAACCAATGACCAATTAAAAATGATTGAGATAATAAAAAAGATTAAAGGAGTAAATATGCTGTGCAACAAGCTATAAGTCAGAGAAAAAGGATTTTTAATTTCCCTAGACAGCTTGCTATATTCATCAATAGAAAAATGGCTGTCGCCGTTATGTTTTTTTAAAGAAAAATAATTAAGCCATTCGGTGCAGTCAGGTAAAATGGAAAATAAAACCACTAAAATTTTCTGGCGCAAATCCAAAGACGGCCACAAGCTGGCCGTTATAACTCCTGTGAATAAATGAGTTCCTAAATCCATAAATCTATTATACTACAAACATTGAATCACCAAAAGAATAAAACCTGTATTTTTTTCTAACGGCTGATTGATAGGCCTTAAAAACAAATTGGTGCCCAGCAAATGCAGACTTGTCCGCCGGAGCTTTCTTGTCCGCTGTAGCGTTTGCGGAGGCGGAAGCGAAGGCGGAAACCAACATTAATAAGGTTGATTTGGGTAAATGAAAATTGGTGATTAGGGTATCAACAAATTTAAATTGATAACCAGGGTAAATAAAAATATTAACCCATTTTTTTTGTGCCTTGAGTTTGTAATTTGATTTTTGTGATTTGTTTGTTTCTTGCCTGTCCGCCGGCCTGTCCGCCGTAGCTTTAGCGGAGGAGGAAGCTTCAGCGAAGGCGGATTGTTTGTTTCTTGTATCTTGAAATTCCTGTGAAAATGCTTCCAGCACTCGAACAGTAGTTGTGCCAACGGCGATAATCCTCCTCCCCTCCTTCTTCGCCTGATTCAACCTTATAGCTGTCTGGCTATCAATAACGGCAAATTCTGAATGCATCGTATGATTTTTAATGTTACTGACTTTGACCGGCTCAAAAGTGCCAAAACCCACATGCAAAGTAATGTATTCAAACTGCACCCCTTGTTTTTTTAATTTATTGATTAAGGGCTTGGTGAAATGAAACCCGGCCGTCGGCGCCGCCACTGATCCTCGGTATTTGGCATAAACCGTTTGATAATCATTCTTTAGTTTTTGAAATTTAAAATTTTGAATTTGTGATTTGTTTGTTTCTTGCCGATAGGCCCTTGAGCCTGTCGAAGGGTTGGTTGCCGTGCCTGCCGGCAGGCAGGTATCTTGTATCTTAATATACGGCGGCGTCGGCACCTGGCCCAGCTTATCAATTGATTTCTCTAGAACATTGCCTGATTTATTAAATCTGACCAACCAAACCGCTTCATCAATCTGTTTAACGATTTCACATTTTAATCCTCTGCCAAATTCAATTATTTGACCAATTTTCTTTCTACGATTACCAATAAGCGCTTCCCAAAACTCTTCTTTTTTGATTTTTAATTTTGGTTCTTGTTTGGTTCTTTTGATTTTTGATTTGGTTATTTTTAAAAGAAACACTTCCACCTTTCCACCGGTATTTTTTCTTCGACCAATGAGTCTTGCCGGAAATACCTTTGTATTATTCAAAACCAAAATATCGCCTTTCGTAAGATAGCCGGCGATATCATAAAAATGCTTATGCTCAATTTTTTTAAGTTTCCGATTCAAAACCATCAGCCGTGAACTATCTCTAGGGCTGATGGGTTTTTGAGCAATAAGTTGTTTTGGTAATTGATAATCAAAGTCAGAGAGTTTCATAAGTTATTTGAACATTAGAACATGGGAGCATGAGAACACAACTTCCATGCTCTAATGCTCTCATGCTCCCATGCTCCCATGCTCTAATGCTCTAATGCTATACTCACACCCGCAATATGCTTGGCGATAGAAATTTTGTTCTTGGGAGAGTTCACGGGCATGCTTATAGCCATCCTGTTTTTTCCAGTCCTTAGCCATAAATTCCAGTTGATATTTTTGAGCTAACTTTTGACCGATCGGATTAATATTTTCCGCTTTTTTATGTGGGCTAATGGTTAAAGTAGCGGCAAAAACTTCAAAGCCCTTTTCTTTAGCCAGCTTAGCAGTTTCCGCAAGACGCAACCTATAACATATAATACAACGCTCGCCGCCTTCTATTTCATTCTCTAATCCTTTGACTGACTCTAACCATTTATGATGATCATATTCTCCTTCTATTAAATCAAAGTTTGCTTTTTTTGACCAGCGCTTAACTTCTTCAAATCGACGTTCATACTCTTCTTTTGGATAAATATTAGGATTATAAAAAAATAGAGTGACTTGATGATTATTTGATAATTCTTGAGCTACATGAATGGCGCAAGGCCCGCAACAGGTGTGTAATAAAAATTTTTTCATATACTATTTGACAGAACAGATTAATATCTTTAGGATAATAATAAAGTTGAATGTACCTTACAATAAGGGGGATGAAAATGAAATGGCTAATCTGGATATATATAATCGTTCTAGCCGGATATCTAATAAAAATGCGCTGTAGAAAAAAGGACAATCAACATCTGCCCAGATTTTCTGCTGAATGGTTTAAACAAAACCGCCAACGAATTATCAATGTTCTTTTTTGGCCGATATACGTTGGTTATGTAATTATCCTGATCTTACGCGCCCTGTATTTAATTTGGCGAGGTAGAAAAAATCAGCAAAAATCATCAATAATTAAATCTCCTAAACCATAGGGGATTTTTATTACAACAATTTTGATTGCAGCTCGCTCGGAACATCCAAGCCCAAATGACGGTAGCCAAGTTCTGATACTACTCTGCCTCTGGGCGTTCTGATTAAAAAGCCCAATTGCATTAAATATGGCTCATAGATTTCTTCTATGGTTCCTTCTTCTTCCTGAACCGCCGCGGCAATAGAACCGACTCCCACCGGACCGCCTTTAAATTTTTCGATGATAGCTTCCAGAATTTTCCTGTCCAAAGCATCCAGGCCCCTAATATCGACATCCATTAATTCCAGGGCTTCCTGGGCCAGTTTTGAATTTATTATGCCGTCGCCTTTAACCTGGACATAGTCCCTGACCCGTTTTAAAAAACGGTTGGCGATCCGGGGCGTAAGCCGGGAGCGCTGGGCAATCATCTGGGCCGCTTCTTCTATTAAATCGATGGCTAGGATTCTTGAACTGCGGTTTAAAATCTGTTTTATTTCATTTTGATTATAATAATCCAAACGGTAAATTGAGCCGAATCTGTCGCGTAATGGCGAGGAAAGAAGATTAAACCGCGTGGTAGCGCCGATAATGGTGAATTTGGGCAAATCTAACCTTAAAGTCCTGGCCGACGGCCCTTTACCGATTATCACATCTAAAGCATAATCTTCCATGGCCGGATATAGTATTTCTTCTATCACTCTATTTAAGCGGTGAATTTCATCAATAAATAAAATACCGCCATCTTCCATATTAGTGAGAATCGCGGCTAAATCGCCGGCTCGCTCTATGGCCGGCCCGGAAGTAACCCTGATGTTGGCGCCCATCTCTCTGGCAATGATATGAGCCAAAGTGGTTTTGCCTAAGCCCGGAGGTCCATATAACAAAACATGTTCAATTGGTTCATGGCGCTGTTTGGCCGCTTTCATAAAAATTTCCAAATTATCCTTGATTTTCTGCTGACCAAAATATTCCTTAAGTTGCGTTGGCCTTAAGGTTAAATCCCATGTTTTGTCATCGGGCTTTTCTTTGGCAGTTATGATTCGTTCGTCTGGCATATCAAAAGATTAGCATTTTTGGGGTGGATTGACAAGATTTTAACTATTTGCTAATATAATAAACTTCTGTATAATAAAAGTGGTACATTCTAAAAGTGGAGGATATCATGGATAATATCATTATATACCTTGCAGTAGGATTGGCTTTTATTATTATCATCTTTCTCAAAAGTATTATCAGAATCATCAAACGACTGCCGATTTACCTAAATGCTGCTAAACAAGCGATCAGATTAGAACTGTTTTAGGGATCTCACCCATATCAAAAAAACGACCGTCTGCACAGCGGTCGTTCTTTTATTCACCAATCGATGTAGTTTGGGGCACACATACAGGTCGGGTGGCGCCACCCGACCTTCTATGATCATCTTTTATTCTTTGATTTTTTAACTCTTGAATAACGAATCAGGCCCGAACAAGGAATTACTTCAACTCCCCGCTTAACCAGTTCATCCAAAAACATATTCATGCCAATAGAATCGGAAGCCATGTGACCGGCGATAACGATATTCAAGTAAGCTTTTTCTGCCTCTTCCCGGTGCTCCTCTTTCATATGCATGGCCACCACAGTGCCGATGCCGGCATTAGCCATATGCTGATAAATGTCTTTATGACCGGCAGTGCCACCGGTTATTTCAGTCACAGCGATTTTGCCCAAATACCTGTCGGGCTTGCCGGTAAATAGTCTGGGGCCGGCTTTTTGCTTTATAGCTTCTTGATATTCCGGAATGGTTTTTAACAGCTTTAAAAGATCATCAACATATACCAGTTTCTTTTTATTCTTATTAATTTCTTTACTTAAGTAATTGGCTACGGAATTATCTGCCGGCGTATGAACGCACATCATCTCAATCCCAAGCAGCTTAGCGGCATCAATGGCTTTATAGTGGTTCACAGGCGAAACGCTTCGGGAAACTTCGTTCATTCTAATTTGAGTCAAGCTTTCGGCAATGTTAATGGGCACGCCGTATTTGGCTAAAACCTCCACTTGCAGATGCATGACTTCGTCCAAACCGGCCAAAGCCGGGCCCAAAGGATGGTGCGAAATTACCAGATCAATTGGCTTGGTTTTAGAGAGTTCATTAGCCAGCATTACTTCGCCAGTTTCCATATCAATGCCGGCCAGCGCTCTTTTAACCTGTTTATTAGGGTCGCCAAAATAACGGGTGTCGGAAAAGGGATTGCTTAACCTTTCTTCATCAAACTCTTTTTTTTGTTCCTCTGACAGTTTTTGATACTTGGCTTTGACTCTGGCCAGCTTGTCTTTAACAATCTTTGAACCTCTAAGATCGTTTTTAATGCCCAATTCGATAGCTAGGTTGTAGATTTGTTTAATGGTCATCATATAATTTTTTTGATTAATTGTTGATTATAAAAAACTACCATATTTATTGAATCTTGACAAGAATCCATCATATTATACTATTAATAATAGCTAACCTTATGGCTCTTTTCCAAATCAAAAAAGGGGGATCAGTTATGAACGATTCGACTATCATTACTATCATTACCCTCGAAAAACCTCTGCTTGACCCGCCAACAGGCCTTTTAAAAGACAAGGTCATCACCTTTTATTTAATTGATGGCTGTCTTACTCTTGGCGGATGTCCTCTAATCAGGGGTGAGATAAGCTGGGCAGAAATAGGACTCTCTGCCAATAACTTTGTCATTATTGAAAAAATTGAGCGTCCTCCGATTGGCTCAAAAACATATCTCATAATTGAGGATGGTCAAGAACGGTTTATTTTAGGGCCGGTGACAATTAAAAAAATTAAGAGGGTAAGGAGTATGGAAACTTTGCTCAAACTGTCTGAAGCGCCAATTTAAAACGAGACTCTGTAGAGCCTCGTTTTTTTATATCAAAATCGTATAAAAGGTCGGGTCGCGCGACCCGACCTGCATGCGCCGCCCGACTTCCCAAGAAATTTAAACAAACGTAACTGAAGCAACCCTGTCGCCCGCTTCCTTAAATCTCATTAACCTAACCCCTTGGGTAGCCCGGCCGATGACGCTGACTGTTTTTAAAGGTAAGCGAATAACCTGGCCTTTGTCGGAAATAATAACTAAGTCTTCTTCGGTCAGTTTGGCGTTAACAATAAAGGATGATTCAATCTTGCCGGTTTTAGGAGTAATGGTGGCTGTTTTAATGCCGGTGCCGCCCCGGCCCTGAACCTTATATTCCTTAAGGGCAGTGCGCTTGCCAAAACCATTGGTCATAACCACTAACAGCTGTTCATTAGGACCGGCTTGGCCCTGGTCTAAAATATCCATGCCCACTACCTCGTCCTCTTTCTTTTTGAATTTAATGCCCCTGACGCCGGCCGCGCCCCGGCCCATAGAGCGGACATCCTTTTCCCTAAACCTGATGGCCTGGCCTTCGGCCGTAATTAAAATAACATTATCTTTGCCGGTGGAGGGCTTAACCCATTCCAGAACATCGCCTTCTTTAAGCTTAATGGCAATTAAGCCGGAGCGTCTGACGTTTGTTAACTTTTCTATTTCCACTTTCTTAATTAAGCCCTGTTTAGTAACCATCACTAAATATTTAAAAGTTGAAAGGTCTTCGGTGGAAAGAATGGCCGAAACTTTTTCTTCCGGCGCCAGCTGTAAAAAATTGACAATGGCCTGGCCCTTGGCTGTTCTGGTGGTTTGCGGCACTTCGTAAGCTTTAAGCTGAAACAAACGGCCCCGGGTGGTAAAAAACATCAGATCGGCATGGGTCATGGTGGTAAACAAAAATTCCACAATGTCTTCTTCTCTGGTGGCTAAGCCGATTACGCCCTTGCCGCCCCGGCTCTGAACCTTAAAGGTATCCGGCGGCAGGCGTTTAATGTAGCCGTCCTTAGTCACCATCACCACTGTCGGCTCATTGGCGATTAAATCTTCGGTGGTAAACTGGCCCACCGCCGATTTAACCACTTTGGTTTTGCGTTCATCGCCGTACTTTTCTTTAAGCTTTAATAATTCATCCTTAATAATTTGCAGAATCTTTTTAGGGCTTTTTAATATTTCGGTCAAATCTTTGATTAATTTTTTCTTTTCTTTTAACTCTTCCTCTACCCTTAACCTTTCTAAATTAGCCAGCTGCTGCAGCTTCATTTCTAAAATAGCCACGGCCTGGCGTTCGGTTAGTTTGAACTTTTTAATTAAGTTGATTTTAGCGTCTTCTTTATCTTTTGACTTTTTGATGGTAGCAATAATTCTGTCGATATCTTCCAGAGCCATAACCAAACCCTCTAAAATATGGGCCCGGTCTTTGGCTTTATCCAAATCGTATTGGGTGCGGCGGGTGATAATCTGCTGGCGGTGCTTAATATATTCTTCTAAGATCTTTTTTAAAGTTAAAACCTTGGGTTGAATTCCGTCTACCAGCGCCAATAAATTAACATGAAAAGTATCCTGAAGCTGGGTATGCTTATATAAAGCATTCAAAACCTTTTTAGGATAAGCGTCTCTTTTCAGCTCAATCATAATCCTCACGCCTTCTTTATCCGATTCATCGCGCAGATCTTTAATGCCCTCGATTCTTTTATCTTTAACCAGCTCGGCAATCTTCTCCAGCAGCGTGGCCTTATTAACCTGGTAGGGAATCTCGGAAACTATAATATTAAAAGAGCCGCCCTTGCCCTCAACAATTTCGGTAACGGCCCGCATCACCACAGCGCCTTTGCCGGTAGCATAGGCGGCTCTGATTTCGTTGATATCATAAATAATTCCGCCGGTGGGAAAATCCGGCCCTTTAATAAACTCCATTAAATCTTCGGCAGTGGCTTCGGGATAATCGAGCAAATGAACAACGCCGTCAATTAACTCGCTTAAATTATGCGGCGGTATATTAGTGGCCATGCCCACCGCAATGCCCACCGAACCATTTAATAACAGGTTGGGCAGCTTGGCCGGCAAAACCACGGGCTCATTATGAGAACCGTCATAATTGGGAATAAAATTAACAGTGTTTTTATCCAAATCAAATAATAGCTCTTCTGCCAGCGGCATCAGCTTGGCTTCGGTATAGCGCATAGCCGCCGCCGCATCGCCGTCCATAGAGCCAAAATTGCCCTGGCCGTTGATTAAGGGGTAGCGCATGGCAAAATTCTGGGCCATGCGGACTAATGAATCGTAAACAGCCGTATCGCCATGAGGGTGGTACTTGCCCAAAACCTCGCCAACGACCGTAGCTGATTTTCTGAACTTAGCGCTGGCCCGAAGGCCGACATTCCACATGGCATAAAGTATCCGGCGATGAACCGGCTTTAAGCCGTCGCGCACATCCGGCAGGGCCCGGGCCACAATCACGCTCATGGCATAATCCAAATAAGAGCTTTGCATTTCTTGAACAATCGGCTGGTTTTCTAACATGCCGACATTATTCTCCGCTGTAACAGACTGGACGGCCAGCCCTTCTTTTTTCTTTTTAGAATTATCTTCAGCGGCTGTTTTTCGGCCGGATTTAAGCTTAGCAGAGCCGGCTTTAGCCCCAATTCCCGACGGGGATGATTTTTTGATTGATTTTTTAGGCATAGCTTAAACCTACAAAATATTAGGTTAAAAAAATAAATAACGGAAAGATAATTATCCTCCTGTCAGAGCTAATCTTTTAAAAATCTTTAGCTGAAAACTAAAGTTAGAACAGCTACTAACACAGCAAAACTGGAGATGCTAAGAGCAACAATAATTAAAAATGGCAGGTGTTTAAATTCCATAGGAACAATTTAAGTATAAAATTAATAAATTTTTATCGTTTTTTTGAAATCAGCCGCTGTCTGTTGAAACTGCTGATAATCGCCTGTGATATCTATGGACAGTTCCAGCATCCGCTTCTCTAAGGGTATAAAAATAAATTCAGAATAACTGATAGAAGAATTCGGATTATCTTCAATAATTTTCTTTAATCCCTCTAGATTATCAATTATTTCCGTAGTGGATGTAACGGGAGACGAATTTAATTCGGAGGGAAAATCAGCAGTCCACCATTCTTCTGGATTTAATTCCAAAGGATTGTCCAAAAAATTTATTTTAATTTCTGCTCTGGCTGACGGCAGTAAACTTAAACTGTCATCAAAACTGCTGATTATAAACTGATCATTTTCCTCGTGCCAGCGCCAGCCCGGCGGTAGTTTAAAAGAAAAATCTTGATTTGTCCACTCCGGCCAGTCAGCTACCCTTTTCTGCCAAGCAGTTATTTCTACCTGGCCTAATAATTGATTAACCAATACCGGAGAAACTGGAGTCGCCTTTAAGCCTGTTATATCTTGGGCCAGCTGATTAATAACTGCCTTCCCCTGGCTCATAGAGCTGGTTAACTCGTTGACAATTGCGCCTAAACTTTTATGGTTATCTTTAACCTCTAAAAAACGAAACTCTTTTTTCCAAAAAAAACTCCATAACACTAAAACCGAAAGGGTTAGAATGCCTGCATAAAACCAAACGGCTCTGGGTATTTTCTCCGGCCCTGTGGACATGGCTTCAAGACGGTTCAATGATAATAATTTTAGTTTCTTCTTGCGGCAAATCCTTTTTGTTAATTTTAAGCTTATCAACCTTTTCCCATTTAGCGGCTATTTCCTTTTTAAACTTATCTAAGCCATCCAACTTTAGCTTAAGTTTAGGCAATTCGTAGTACATAGGTATAACTATCCGCGGCTCTAATTCGTTAACTGCTTCGGCGGCCTGTTTAGCAGTCAAAGAATCGCCGCCGCCCACCGGAACCATTAAAATATCCACTTCTTCCAACATTTTTTTCTGTTCCTCGGACATCTTAAACTGTTTAGTTTGGCCCAAATGGAGCAAGCTGATTCCTTCCTGTTTGATTAAAAACATAGTGCCGTTATCTTGATCGCCCGAAGCAGGAATGCCGTAAATAAAAATATCTTTAACTTCGTATTCGCCCGGTCCAGTCACTGCGAAAGCGTCATCGCGGACGGGTTTATTGCTCCGGCTTTCAAGAACAATATCGTTCTGCATCCTCGGCAGTTCTAAACCGGCTGTTTTATCGAAACGATCGATAAGTATCGAAGTGCCGCTGTTCTGAATTCTAAAACAGGTTAAACCAAAATAGGTTATTATCATAATTTAGACTAATTTATACCAATAAAAAAACGAGTTTCCCAAACCTTAATTTAGCATAAAAGCTTAAAGTTGTAAACCAATTTGACTAAATTAACAAACAATCTTAATCAATTACCATATCATCGGGTTCTTCTGTTTTTGGAGATTGATTATTGTTTTGACTTTGATTATTAGCAGCTGGTTCGCTCTCGGCTTTTTTTATATTAGTTTGAGGAACAACAAAAGGAGTTTGGTCGAATTGAGCGCCTTTTTTAAAAGAAGGGGGTTCCTCGGTTATTTTGGAGGCAGATTTGGCTTTAGCTTCTTTTTTTGTCTGGGCGCTGGCTAGGGCAACGGCTTGGCCTGTTTTATTTTTTCCTTGGGCTTGTTTTTGAGTAATAGCTTTTTCTGCCTCTCTTTCTTTGTATATCTCATCGGCTCGTTCACGCAAGTGCGCTCCGACAATTCTTCTTTGTTTATTTTTCTCTCTTTCAATATAATCAGTAACAGCCGTGCTGCCCTTAGCAATAACTTCTCCTTCCCTTAATTTTTGAAAAACTTTTTTTAAGGAAGCCTGTTCCATTTTCTTTGTACCGCTAACAATACTCTTAGCATCCCGCTCGCCATAGCCAGCATCGCGAAGGGCTTTAAAAGCTTTATTTTTGTTTCTTGTGAGCGACAAGCCCTTAACGCCGCTGGCTTTAGCCACATCGGTAAAAGTAAGCTTGCCTATTTTGGGTTTAAAATGTCTTTTATATGCCATATAGTAATTATAGCAAATCGGCGGCCGCTTGACTAAAAATTTAAAATAAATTATAATTGTCGCGACCCTCTTAAGCCAGCCTCCTCTTGGGGTCGGGGAGGACTTTCTTAAAACCGGGCCAAGCTCGGTGGAAGGTTAAAGAAATTTTTTTATTTTTCTTTAATTTTTATGACTTTAACTAAAAAAGCTAAAACAGACCAAGTTCAAAAAAGTGATGCGGCTATGGAGCATCTTCTATTGCAGGGGGAAGCCAAGCCCATTCCTAAAATCGGAGAACTGATTGAAGGAATGATTATTAATATTTCTAAAAACGAAATTCAATTAGATATCGACGGTTTAACTACCGGAGTAGTAAGGGGCAAGGAGATTTATGATGAATCCGGCGAATATTCGAATATTAAAACTGGCGATAAAGTTACTGCGACCGTTGTAGAACTGGAAAACGAACAAGGCCAAATGGAATTATCCTTCCGCTATGCCGGCCATCAAAAAGCCTGGCAAAGATTAGAAGATCTGGAAAAAAGCGGCGAAATAGTCGAAGCCAAAGTGATTGATGCCAATAAAGGCGGCTTGATGTTAAAAGTCGGCAATGTGATCGGCTTTATGCCGGTTTCCCAGCTGACTACCGAACATTATCCCCGGGTTGAGGGCGGAGATAAAAGCCGCATCCTGCAGGCTTTAAAAAAATTTGTTAATAAAAACTTCAGAGTCAAGGTGATTGATGTTCATGAAACGGAAGAAAAATTAATTGTTTCCGAAAAATCCGCTTGGGAAGAAAAGCAAAGCAAAGCCCTATCCAACTTTAAAGTCGGCGATATTATTGAAGGAGAAGTTACCGGCGTGGTGGATTTTGGCGCCTTTGTGGAATTTGGCGACAATTTAGAAGGCCTGGTTCATATTTCTGAACTGGCCTGGCAAAGAATTGATAGCCCTAGGCAAATTATTAAGGTTGGTGATAAAATTAAAGCGGTCATTATTGCCATCGAGGACTCAAAAATTTCCCTCTCTCTAAAACAACTTGTTAATGATCCATGGAAAGAGGTGGGCAAAAAATATAAAGTCGGCCAAAGAATCAAAGGCAAAGTATTAAAGATTAACCCCTTTGGCGCTTTTGTGGAATTAGATAAAGATATTCATGGCTTGCTTCATATCTCCGAAATAGCTAATAAACAAATTAATGAACCGGCCGAAGCGGTAAAAGAAGGGCAGGAATACGAATTCACTATTATCTCTCTTGAGCCGCAAGATCACCGTTTAGGCCTTTCGTTAAAAAAATAAAAGAGCAAAAGAAAGAGTCTGCTCCTGCCCCGGACAAAACAGAAGATGAAGAAGAAGCAACAGCCGGCGAAAAAGCTTAAATCTGCTAATTGTTAAGGTACTAAAAAACGAGGTTAGTTGCCTCGTTTTTTGGTTAGCTAGCTTTATCCAGCAAAAGCTGAATTTTAATTAAGCGCGGCTAACATTGACGGCGTTTAATCCCTTAGGGGAATCTTCGGTTTCAAAAGTGACAGAATCACCTTCCTGCAGTTCGCTAAATTGAACTCCAACCAAAGAATTACTGTGGAAGAAAATGCCTTTTTCCTGACCTTCAACGGAAATGAATCCGAAACCCTTGTCAGTCAATTTGTCTATTTTTCCATTCATAGATTTAAAATGTTATTGATAAAACTTGTAAATTTTATAAAATTTTTAAATTCGACTGTTTTTTTAAAAATATTATTTTACCAAACGAGTATAGCATATTACTATTAGCGTGTCAAGCCCTTGCGGGGCAATGGTCAATAACTCGGCAACACTCAATTCACTTTCTTACTCAACTTCCTAATTTTCTAATGCTCCTAATTAAAAAGGCAAAAGATGGCCATTAAAAAATTATCAGTAATTCGTGCGGTATTCGGGATGTAGATTAGCGAATTATTAGCGATATATTCGTGTTAATTCTCCTGCATAATTCTAAACTGCAAGGCTTCGGCTAAATGTTCAATTTTGATTTCTTTGCTTTCAGTGAGATCAGCAACGGTTCTGGCAACTTTAATAACCCGGTGATAGCCTCTGGCCGAAAGGTGGAATTTAAACATGGCTTCTTTGAGAAGTTGTTTGCTTTGATTGTCGAGCCGGCAGTATTCTTCGATATTTTGGCTAGAGATTTCGCTGTTAGTAAATATTTTTTGCTGGCTATCTTTAAATCTTGCCAACTGAATTTTTCTGGCCTTGTCTATTCTTTGTAGAATATTTTCAATTTCCGCTGCAGCCGCTTCTGACTGCAAGTCGATAAATTTAACGCGCGGCACTTCTATCTGCAAATCAAATCTGTCTAAAAGGGGCCCTGAAACCCTTTTTTGATATCTTAAAATTTGGCCGGGCGAACACTTGCAGTCTTTTTCGGCATCGGTCAAAAAACCGCAAGGGCAGGGATTAGCGGCGGCGACTAGCGTAAAGCAAGCCGGGAACTGCAGGGTTTGCGAAGCTCTGGAAACAGTTATGACCCCGTCTTCCAGCGGCTGCCTTAAATTTTCTAAAACAATTCTGGGAAACTCGGGCAGTTCATCAAGAAACAGCACGCCTCGATGAGCCAGGGTGATTTCGCCGGGCTTAGGAAAACTGCCGCCGCCGACCATGGCAATGCCGGAGGCAGTGTGGTGAGGACTGCGGAAAGGCCTGTTGGTTATTAATGGTTCGTTATGAGAAAGGAGTCCGGACACGCTGTAAATTTTTGTTACTTCCAGGGCCTCGTCGATGGTTAAAGGCGGCAGCAGTTCGGGCATGGCTTTAGCCAATAAGGTTTTGCCGCTGCCTGGCGGGCCGACCATCAGTAAATTATGATTGCCGGCCGTGGCAATTTCCAAAGCGCGTTTGGCCTGCTGTTGCCCTTTGATTTTAGCAAACAGTAAAACCGGCCGGCTGCCTGAAATTTTTTTAAAATCAGAGGGCGGCAGTTTTTTAATTATTGATTTGCCCTTAAGATGTTTAACCAGTTCAGCCAAATTCTTGACTGGATAAATCTCCAGTCCGGAGATTAAATTGGCTTCATCGGCATTTTGCTGAGGCAGGTATAATCGCTTGATTTCCAATTTTTTAAGCAGCGTGGCCATAGACAGAACGCCGGTAACGGGCCGGAGCGTTCCGTCCAGCGCCAGTTCGCCGACAAAAACCGCTTTTTGATCATCAGCAAAAAGTTCCAGATATCTTTTGGTAATTAAAACAGAAACGGCAATGGGCAAATCAAAAGCCGGGCCGACTTTTTTTAAATCGGCCGGCGCCAGATTGACAATGATTTTCCTCCGCGGAAAAGCAATGTCGCAGTTTTTAATAGCGCTGCGGACCCGCTCCCTGGCTTCTTGGACAGCGGTGTCGGGCAGTCCCACAATAATAAATTTGGCGGCTTCGCCGATCAAGTCGGCTTCAACTTCTATCAGCTGGCTGTCAAGGCCGAAGGTTGTGGCAGAGAATATTTTTGAAGGCATAAGTTTATTGTTAATAATTAAGATATAAGAAACAAGATACAACCCACAAGATACAAACAAATCGTTCGACTGAGTCGCTCACGACGAAGTCTCAAATTACAATTTACAAATCTCAAACGTTTGAATTTTGAAATTTGATTATTGTATCTTGTTTGTTACTTGTTAGTTGTTTCTTGTATCTTGTGTCTTGTATCTTGATAAATAAAAAGAGCCATTCGAGAAAATCTCGAAAATGACCCTTATACCAACACTTTAAACTATTATTATGTTTTTGACAAGAGCTTGGATGGACAAAATCAGAATATAGGGTAAAATAGGGTAACTTAATTAATAAACTACTTCGTAGCAAGCTAACAAGGTATTAATAGAATATCTTAACGAAGCAGAGCTTTGAAGTATTAAACTCGTCCGCCTTTGGCGGAAATAACTAAAATAATCTATGAAAAAATCGATCATCATCTTTTTTATTATGACCCTGTTTTTGTGGCCTAAATTGCTATGGGCTATAGAGTTTGCTCCTAAAGAAATTGCCAGTGTTTTGCAGATTACTTCTTCTCTGCCCAAAGAAGCTATTGATTTAGAAATCATATCGCTGGCCGGCTGGTTTACTGATGACGAATTAACTGATTATCGCCATCAGCTGGAAGACCAGCTGCAAATAGGCAGCGGTTTAATGGTTACTTATTCGGGCTGCGCTTTAACTAATAAACACGTTGTTTACAGCGAGACCGCAGAAACCGCCCACCAGGATATTCATTTATGGTCTACGGACAATCTGCATCAGGCGCCCCAAGATTTAGGCCCGGCCACTGTGGTAATGTCAGCTAATTTTGTGGACTTGGCTTTAGTTTGCCTGGAAAATCCCCAAGGTAAGTTCTATCCTCATTTTAGTTTGAATTCCGCTGATTATCAAAATTTCAAATTAACTTTAGGTGAAGAAATCTTTAATTTGGGCTACCCTGCCTCCGGAGAGCAGGAATCGTTAACCTTGACTGCCGGCTTAGTGGCCGGCGTATGGGACGATGATTACTTAAAGGGCGACTTAACTGTTACGGGTGGCGCTTCCGGCAGCCCTGTTTTTAATAAAAATAAACAGGTTGTTAGTTTAATTACCGGCAATGCCGGCGAACGGGGGTTATATGGCATATTTTTAAAACCCTCTTATGTTTACGGCTGGCGCGATCTTTACGCTGAAATCTATCGCGAGGTTATTACCGAGTCCGCCGGTTGTTTTGATGCCGAACAATTCGGCGTCTATAAAAAAGATGGCCAGGAATTTTATGATTTATCCTGCAGCATTAAACGTAATTTTGGCCTGGAAGATAAAATCGCCTTTGAGTATCAACAGTATTGCGGCGCTGATTTAGATGTTGATGACTTAATAAAAGTGGCCGGCTATATTAGCAGTAATAAAACGACCATTAATCACTGGGTTGGCTATTTAGAGCAGTCTTGTTTAGCGGACGCTTCCCCGATAACTGTTTTTGAAGCTCCCGCAGAGTAATGTTTTAAATTGAAGATTAATAAAATAATTCCTATAACAATATAGCAGTCAGCCAAATTAAAGGCGGGCCAAAAGGATAAAGAAATAAAATCGACCACCGCCCCAAAACGAAAACGGTCGATTAGGTTGCTGGCTGAACCGATAATCACTAAGGCCAAGGGCAGGGAAAGAATCAATTTTTTTTGATAAAAAGAATTGATTAAAAAATAAATTAGGCCGGCTAAGATTATAACTGCTAAAAAAATATTTAAGATATTGGGCAAGGGTATGCTAAAAGCTATGCCAGGGTTGTAAAAAAGCTTTAAACCAATATAGTCATTTAAAAAAACACCCTCCTGGGGGATGTTTAAAGCTAAATATTTAGTTGTTCTGTCAATAATAAAAAGTAATAGGCCAAGCAATGCTAAAAACCTGATTTTTTTCATACCTTTTTCTTGCAAGTTTTGTTAGTGCATCTGGTGGCGGTGGGCATGGCCTGCAGTCGTTCTTGGCCGATCTGCCCATGGCATTTTTCACAGATGCCGTAAGTTCTCTCTTCAATTTTTTTCAAGGCCTTATTAATCATTTCTAAGGAGGTTTCTAAGGTCTCTTCGAGATGGAGATTGCCTTCAAAAGCAGCTACTTCAGCGGCGTTTTCATCCTCATCATCGCCAAATTGGGAAAAGTCCGAATTAAAATTTTCTATCTGCCTGGGGTCTTGGTTGGCAAATGATTTTAGTTGCTGAATAAGCTTTTCTTTCCTTTCATGGAGAACTCTTTTCTGCTCTTCTAAAAATTGTACTGGTAAATTAAGCATATTACTTAAGTGAATTTTGATAGTTAAAATTATAGTTTAACGGAAACAAAGTGTCAATCCTTCCTAACCGTATATAAAATTTTTTAGTAAATGAAAAGGGCGCCAGATGGCGCCCTTATATATAAACATAGTTAATATTTGGCTCACCTGGCGCCCAATGTTTAAAGTTCCACTTTTTATTCCTAAAAAAATTTAGAAGGTAAAAAGATTTTGGATCTTTAAACTGGACGCATTTCCGACTTTAGCGTTTTACATTGTCTACCGGGTTCGTGGCAAGTCCTCCATTTTTATATGAAAGATTGCCTTTTTCTGTTTTTATTTTTGTTTTTGTAAAAATGTTGGACTGGTCGGTCAGCCCTTTACGAATACGAACTAGTAGACAACAGAAAGATCCCCTAAAAGGGCTACTTGGGATAGCTTTTACTTTTAGAGGACTTTTTCTATTTAAAATGTGCTTTTTTATTTTTGTATTTCTAAATTCATTATAGCATAGATTCTAAAAAAAATCAACCCTGCTTTTTATGCTAACATTAGTATAAATTTGGCATCTTAGATAATGTGGTTTGAATTTTTGAACAATTAAATTATTCACATAATTAACAAGTTATCCACAATGTAGGGGCACAAAATTTTGTACCCTTACATTGTGGCTACACTAAAAGCGCTTTATTTGCTAAATTCACTACTGCATTGATGCGCATTATTATTGTAATTCAAGATATACTTTAATTTGCCCTAAATTATCCATAATAGCTGTAATTTCAGTAAAGTCTTTCAAAAAATCAGAAGATTTTAATTGAGACTGCAAGGGCTTAAAGCTAAAAATCACGGAAATATCCTCTTTTTGAAAATCGTGCCAAGACCCATCATTACTGAATATTTCCGTTAGGTTGTTGCCGATAATTAAGATATTATCTTTTTGGGCATAGCCAATGTTTTCTGAAGAATCACCAGAAAACTGCTTTATTTCCCAGTTGTCGATAGTTTGCTCTATGAATTTAACCGATTTAGGATTATTAATCAATTCAATGGCTTTAGAGCCGTCGGGCAGGGTAATTTCTTGAGTTTTTGGCTTAAATTGGCCAAAATATTGCCTTAAGTAATAATCAGCTAGATTAATATTTTCAGCAGAAGTAACAATTCTCCAATTCTGATCGTCTAAACCAATCAAAAAAGGATTTTGGATATTTTTTAACAGATTACTTAAGGAAATTTGATAGTTTAGCCAAAAATAAGAGTCAAAGTCTCTAAAAATATTTTGTAAATTATCGTTTTTTTCTAAATTTTCAGTTAAAATCTGTAAATCAGCCAAACCTATAACAGTGCGGCTGTCGGCCGGCAAATAAGTTAATAAATCCTTTATGTTCAAAACGGCTGATGTGTTTAAATAGTCAGGACTTTCCGGAGCTAGAAGAAGCTCTAGGGATTTAAAGCCGGAATTTAATTCCAATGAGTAATTTTTATCAGTCAAAGACAGTGGCCAAAAAATTTGCTGAAGGACAACCAAAGTTTGACTGGCATATTGCTGGATAAAAAAGCTATGCTGAACCTTAACTTTAAGCCAGGGGCTAATAGAAACGGAAAAATAAGGCAGAGTGGAAGCAGAAAGTTTTTGGCTGGCCATTTCCTTAAGTAAATCCCTATTATTGGAAATAATAAATATTTGTTTTTTAATAGTTTGAGTATAAAGCCCTGGAAAATTTAGCTCTGTAAGTTGCCGGCCCACTTTTTTATTGGGAATTTTGCCAACCAGGCCAAAATTTTCAGCCGAAGACGCAAAAAAGATTAAATGTTGGAATTTATTTAAAAATTCCTGGGATTCTGCCGGCAGAGCCAAAAGATTAGCTTTAATTTCTTTTTGGACTTCTTGGTAAATTCTATTTAAACTTTCGTTTTCTAAAAACTGTTTTTTTTGTAAGTCAGGGAAGATGAAACGGTCTGCCTTAAATTCAAAACTGATATCATACTTTTGCGGCAGAAGCTGATAAAGCTCATAACTGGGAGAAAGATAAGAGCGATAAATCAGATAACCGCTGATTAATAAGATAATCAACGTAAAAATCAAAATAATTTTAAAACCATGCTGCTGCCAAATGTTTTTTTTGCCGTTGACCATTAATTTGGGGTCAAAGATTTCTGCCATAGTATTAGTAGTATACAAAAGAAACGGCTAAATTCCAAGTATTGCCTCCAAATGTTAGCTGTACATTTACTTAATTTTTTTTAAAAAAAGTGCTATAATATGGCTGCAATCTTTAGCGCTTTTAGGCGGACTAACAATCCGCCTTTATCAATATTTAGCATACTAGCTTCCTAGGAATTATGTATCTCTCAAAACTCGAAATTCAGGGCTTTAAGTCTTTTGCCGAAAAGACGGTTTTAGAATTTAACCGGGAACTGACGGCTATTGTCGGGCCTAATGGTTCGGGCAAATCCAACGTAGCCGACAGCGTTAGGTGGGTTCTGGGCGAACAAAGCTTAAAACTGCTGCGCGGCAAAAAATCCGAAGATGTGATTTTTGCCGGCTCTAAAAGAAAATCCCGCCTTGGCTATGCGGAAGTCAGTTTATATTTAAATAATCAGGACGGCCGGGCGCCAATTGACTATCGCGAAATTGTCATCACCCGCAGAATTTACAGAAGCGGAGAAAGCGAATATTTAATCAACAAAAATAAAGTCAGGTTGACGGATATCCAGCTATTGTTAGCCAAATCCAACTTTGGCCAAAAAACCTATTCCATCATCGGCCAGGGCATGATCGATTCGATTTTAACGTCTTCGGCACAGGAACGCAAAGAATTCTTTGATGAAGCCACTGGCGTACGGCAGTATCAGATTAAACGGGATCAGGCGCTTAACAAGCTTGAACATAGCCAGGAAAATTTAGCGCAAAGCCATGGAGTACTTAACGAGATTGCTCCCCGTTTAAGGTCTTTAACGCGCCAGGTAAAAAAATTAGAGCGTAAAGAAGAAATCAGTAAAGCTTTAAACCAGCTGCAAACCCAATATTACAGCCGTCTTTTACATGACTTAAACAAAGAAGAAAGTAAATTAAATCAGCAGCAAAAAAATCTTGAGTCAGAAAAGAACAAGTTGGAGGTTGTAATTACCGAGGGCCAAAAAAAAATAGAGAATCTTCAGGTCCAAGACACAGAGGCAGGCGCTTTTCAAAAACTTCAAGATGAATATTCAAATCTTTCCCGGCAAAAAAACCAGCTGTTGCAGGAACTTACTTTAGTCAAAGGCAAGCTGGATTTAGAACTGGTTAAACTGGGCAAAACAAATTTGGTTTGGGCCCAGAAGAAAAAAGAGGAAATCGTTAATCAAAAATCCATTATTAGAAATCGAATTGCAGAAAATAACAGTTTAATTGAAAAAATAAAAAAACAGCTCGACCATAAAACTCAAGAACAGCAAAAGATATTGGCAGAGTATCAAAATTTACAAGATCAGCTGCTTAAAGCTCAAAAGTCTTTATCAGGCAACGACCAGTTTTCTTTAGTAAAAATTCAAAGCCATTTAACTTCGCTCTATCAAAAACAACAGGAATTTTTAGAGTTTTTAGGCAAAGTTAAAGATGCTAGCCAGCTTAATAAACTTAAAATCTGGGCCGAAGAAATTTCTAAAGAAATCAAATGGCTGCTTAACAAATTAGAGAGCCGCGGAGGCAATGAATCGGAGGATTTAATTAAAATTCAAGAAAAATTAAACTGGTTTTTAACCAGCAAAGACTCCTTAGTCAACGAGATTCAGGAATTAAAGATTAAGCTGGAGATCGGCAAACAAAAAAATCAGCAGCTTTTAGAGCAAGGGGAAAAGCTGGGCGAGGAAGAAAAGAAAATCGAACTGGAACTTGGTCCAATGGGCGATCAGGGCTCAAATAACCAGGATTTGCATCAACAAAAAGAGAAGCTGGAAACAGGGGTCAAAAAATTAGATGATGAATTAAAAGATTTACAAAAAGGGCTCGAGGATTTTTCTAAAGATCAGGAACACGAAAAAAAGCAGCTTTTTACTATGCAGCGTTCGATGAGAGATCTGCAGGTGGAGCTCAACGGCTTGAATAACGATCATAACGAAGTAAAAATCGCCTTAGCCAAAATTGAAACTAGAAAAGAAGATTTAGAAAAAGAAATTGCCGCGGAAATGTCTCGTGATTTTAATCCTCTTGAGGAAAAAATAGAAATCAATTTAGGCGAAACTTTTGCCGAAATCGGCCGGCTAAAAAATAATCTGGCTGTTATTGGCGGCATTGATGAAGAGGTGGTTAAAGAATATAACGAAGTCAAAGAACGCCACGACTTTTTAAACGAACAGATTACCGATTTAGAAAGCGCCATAATTTCCTGCCATAACATTATCGAAGAATTGGATGAAAAGATAAAAATTCAATTCGAAGAAGCTTTTGAAAAAATTAATAAGCAATTCGGCAATTATTTTAAAATATTATTTAACGGCGGCGCTGCCAAATTGCTTCTGCAGAAAAGAGAAATCAAAGAACAGTTAGAAGAGGCTCTGGTCTCCAATGGTCAAGAATCAGAAGAAGAGCCTCAAAACATTAAAGAAAAGGGGGGGGCCGCCAGAGGCAGAAAATACGAGATAGTCATAGAAATCCAAGCCAGTCCGCCGGGCAAGCGCCTTAAATCTTTAAATATGCTTTCGGGCGGTGAAAAGGCCTTAACCTCCATTGCTTTAATTTGCGCCATCATCGCCAACAACCCTTCGCCATTTGTGATCCTTGATGAAGTTGACGCGGCCCTTGACGAAGCCAACAGCGAGCGGTTTGTAAAAATTGTTGATGAACTTTCGGACAGCACCCA
The DNA here is from genome assembly GCA_018818425.1 of Patescibacteria group bacterium. GTDB lineage: Bacteria > Patescibacteriota > Patescibacteriia > UBA1558 > UBA10009 > JAHISB01. The sequence continues at coordinate 15,623 of JAHISB010000009.1, read as the reverse complement.
ATTTATCTGCATTACTCATAATCGGATGACCATGCACCATGCTGCCATACTTTATGGCATAACTATGAGCAACGATGGAGTTTCCAAACTGCTTTCAATAAATCTTCAGGAAGCGGAGAAAGTAGCAGAGTAAATTAAAGGTTTGGAAGACTCATTATTTTTTTTAAATCCCTCAATCCTTAGCCCTTAGCCCTTAGCCCTCAGTTCTTAATTTTATACTTGACAAACCCTTTTTTTTGATTATAATTACCCTAATCACGAAATCATTGCTCTCAAGTAGTCTGATTGCTCTCAAAGGGTAGTTGGACTGCCTTAGTTAATAACTAAACAACAAACTATGTTAACAATTAGATTATCCAGAATCGGCAAACGCAAACAGCCGTCATATAGAATAGTTGTCCTGGAAAAGAAAAAGGATCCTTTCGGCGATTATTTGGAATTATTAGGCAATTATAATCCCCGAACCAAAGAGGTTAATCTTAAAGTTGAAAGAATTAAACACTGGCTTTCGGTTGGCGCCCAATCCTCTAATACTATTCATAATCTTTTGGTTAAAGAGGGGGTGATTGAAGATAAAGAAAAAAAGAAATCTATTAAAATAACCAAGAAGCGTCAGGCTAAGAAGGAAAAACTGAAGACTGAAGACTTAAAACTTAAAACTGGAGATCAAAAGACCGGGGAGCAAAAAACCGAATCTGCAGAAGCTAAAGAAGAATCAAAGACAGAAGAAGTTTCTGCTGATAAAAAAACGCCTCCAGAAGCTCCGAAGCAAGAAGAAAAACCAGAAGATAAACCGGCCGAAGAAAAGAAAGAGGAGCCGCACTCTCCCGCACCTATTGCTGATGATAAACCGGCAGTCCAGGCAGAAGAAAAACCGGAAGATAAAAAGGACTGATCCGCCGTCAAATATTTTCCTAACTAACCTTTTCCTAACCTTTGACAAAAAATTAAAAGTAATATATACTGTAATTTACAATAATTAGCTCCTTAACAAGTAATTCTTAACTATAAATACCGTCGTTGTTGAGATGCTTGTTTTGGCTAATAATATTAATAAACATTAACTGCAAGAAACATGGCTAAAGAGCTAGATCAAGAGTTTTTAGAGTTTATAGTAAAAACTCTGGTCAGTAATCCTAAAGATGTGGAAATCAATAGGAGCATTGACGAAATGGGTGTTCTATTGGCACTCAAAATTAACCCGGATGACATGGGTCAAATTATCGGCCGCCAGGGCCAGACTGCCCGTGCTATTAGGACCTTACTAAGAATAGTTGGTGCTAAAAACAACGCCAGGGTTAATCTTAAAATCATCGAACCGGAAGGTTCGCAACGACCAGCTGGTAGAGAAAGAAAAACCGAAGAGGTTGACACCAGCGCAGTTGATGATTTAAAGTTATAAATCATTACCGTTTATAAACAAAGGCCCCCTGAATTTATCGAAGGGGGTTCTTTGTATTGTTGAATAAATTCAGCTTCTGTGGTTTAATGGAATTTAAGCGTAAGTATTATGTAGGTACGCGCCGAGGTGCGTACCTACAAATCAATAATTTTATGAAATTCGATATTATAACAATCTTCCCTGATATTCTTGACTCTTACATCAATGAGTCTATTCTTAAACGCGCCCAAAAATCAAAGAAGATAAAAATTCAAACTCATGACATCAGAAAATTTTCTAAAAATAAGCATAAAACTGTTGATGACACGCCTTATGGCGGCGGACCGGGCATGGTTTTAATGGTGGAACCGATTTATAAATGCCTCAAATCAATAAAAAAGAAAAGAAAGTCCAAAATTATTTTACTTGACCCGGCGGGCAAACAGTTTAACCAAAAAATGGCGCAAAGATATGCCAATCTCGATCAGTTGATTTTTATCTGCGGCAGATATGAAGGAGTTGATGCGCGAGTCGATAAACTCATCAATGAAAAAGTATCAATCGGACCTTATGTCCTCTCGGGAGGCGAATTAGGAGCTGCAGTAATTACCGAAGCTGTTGCCCGGCTTGTGCCAGGAGTGCTGGGTTCAGCCGAATCGTTGCAATACGAAACATTTTCTGGCAAAAAAGCTGATGTTATTGAATACCCCCAATACACCCGGCCGGAGAATTTTAAAGGACAAAAAGTCCCTAAAATTTTGCTTTCGGGGAATCATAAAGAGATTGAGGGATGGAGAAAAAATAATTAATATTCATCATTCATCGCAACCGACAGCCTGGCTGTCGGCTGCCGAAATTAAATATATGGCAGAAATCGGTATAATTGAAACATTCAAAGCCCGCCATGGCCAAGATGCTCATGAGCATAATTTTAGAGTTGAAGTAATTTTGGAAGGTGAAGTTGATTCTGAATCAGGATATGCGGGAGGCATCGATCATTATGATGTTATTTTAGATATTAAAAAAATTATTTCAACAATTGACAATAAAAATCTTAAAGAAATATTGAATGGGTTAGGTTTTAAATCATCTGGTAACGAATCTATTGCCACTTTTTTCTTAAATAAACTTACAAATAAATACCCTGTAAAGTGCGTTAAAATCTGGGAAACTGATGAAAGGTATGCGACAGTTTATTCTAAAGAGTAAAAAAAATAACCACGCTCTCGGTAGCCGACAGCCATGCTGTCGGCTTTATGGTTCGGCTTGAATGATATTTAAAAACGGAACGCCCTGCTCCGCAAAAAAATAAGGCATAAAAAGACAAGTAAGATTGAATTCCTTGATAAAAAAGGATATAATATTGACACAGGGGCAAAAAGATGCTATTATTTAAAATTGCCTTAAATGATATGAAAAAAAGATTTATAACAATTATAATTTTATTAAACATCGTGGTTACTTTGACTATCCCCCAAAACTCCCAAGCAGACCAAACTGATTTGCTGATGATTCAGAGTTTAAGAATTTCGCCGTCAGACAATTCTGCGGAAATAATCTGGACTACCAATTATCCTACCACCGGTCATTTTGACTTTGGCTTAACCAATGCTTTGGGCAGCTGGCTTGATGATAATACTTTTAATACCTACCACGAAACTGTTTTGGGCGGCTTAATCCCCGAGCAAACTTATTATTTTAAAATAACCGCCGCTGCCTCTGACGGCCGCATTGTAATTTCGGATATTTACAATTTTGAAGCAGCCGAAGAAAACGATACCAAAGCGCCTATTGTCAGCAATGTGCACACCAGTTTTATAACCGGCAACACCGCTACCTTTGTTTGGCAAACCAACGAACCGGCCGATTCCTGCGTTTATTACGGCAGCAGCATAGAAAATTTAAATAAAACCAAATGCAATGGCTCCAAAGTTACTGTTCATGACCTAACCGCTACCGGGCTTGATAATAACCGCTTTTATTATTACAAAATTTCTTCTAAAGACAGTTCCGGCAATATCCAGTATTCGGTCTATTACAACTTTATGACCAACTTTAACGATGACGAAGATATCCCCGATTTAATTATTTATGAAATTTCGCCCTTTAATTCATTTTATGCCCAAGACTCTGCTTCGGTAATTATTAATCTTAAAGCTAACCGGCCGGTGGAAGGCGATATTCGCTATGGCGCTAAATCCGGCAGTTATAATAAAAAGGTTTATTTAGATAAGCCCCGCAACGTTGAGCAGGAAAAAATTCTTGATGATTTAGAATTCAATACCACCTACTACTACAAAGTCTACCTTAAAGATATTTTAAACAAAACCTTAACCACTCCGGAATTTTCTTTTCATACCCTGCCGCAGAATCTTTTAACCCTGTCGCCCAATTTAACCCTGCCCACTCAAGAATTTTTTAATATTAACGATGTCGGCCAGGACTTTGACCTGGACGGCCTAACCAATGCCCAGGAACAGCAGTATAATACCGACCCCATTAAGGCCGATACCGACGGCGACGGCTATATTGACGGCATTGAAGTTTCCCACGGCTATAATCCCAACGGGCCAGGTAAAATACCCATCCTGCCGCAGGAAAATTTTGCCTATGGCCAAAGCCGCTTAAAAAGCTTAGCAGAAGAAGCCAGCAAAGCCAATCAGCTGAAAACAGAGTTGGAAGAAATGTTTGGCGGTCTTATTCCTGTTGCCGAAAATAACTGGCCCACTTTAGTTAATGCCTATATTTACGGCAGTTACCCGGCGCTGGCGATTTATAAATCCATTGTTTGGGGAGGCAAAACCGTTCACCCCTCTATTCCTTGGGGTATTTGGCAAAATTCCAGCGATTATTTGGAGTATATAAATAAATGAAGAAAAAATTACTATTGACTCTGATCCTGTTAATAATTTTAGCGGGCTTTTTTAGTTATCGGGTAAAAATTAAAAACTTTGTTATTGATTTAACTAAACCATCAATGCCGACAGAGGTAGAGTTCCAGCAGAATAATAACGATCTTCAGGACCCAAAACCTATAACCGATGACCAAACAACCAACACGGCAGCCTACAGCCAGGCTGTCGGCTACGGAAATAATGTATTGCCTACAACCTACAACCTCAACGTCCCTTTCACTCCCCAGGCGCCTTTTGCTGTTTGGGACGAAACTTTTAAAGAGGCTTGCGAAGAAGCCGCCGGCTTAATAGTCCATTATTTTTATCAGGGAAAAACTTTCACTCCCCAAATTGCGGCTGATGAAATTTTAGCCATGGTTGATTGGCAATTAAATTATTTTGGCGGGCATTTCGATTTAACTGCCCAGCAAACCGCCGAAATGATTAAAGAATATTTAGGTTATGATAAAGTGGAAGTGGTTGACAATCCCACGATTGATGAAATTAAAAATCATTTATTCCAGCAACGTCCGGTGATAGCGCCGGCGGCCGGCAGGCAGTTAGGCAATCCCTATTTTAGGACCCCCGGGCCGATTTACCACATGCTGGTGATTAAGGGCTATACCGAAGATAAATTTATCACCAACGACCCCGGCACCAAGCGCGGCGAGGATTTTCTTTACGATTATCAAGTGATCATGGAAGCCATGCACGACTGGAACGAAAGCGATATTTTGCAGGGAGAAAAAAGGATTATTGTCATCTATCCAAATTAGTAATATACCCATCCCGAAATGATTATGTACCTATGCGCCGAGGCGCGTAGGTCATGGGGTGGATTTTTAATATTGATTAAAATAAAAAAATCATCGCCTCCTAAGTTGTGCCAACGCACATCTTAGAATGACCATGATGTAAAAAGAAAAACTTTTTAAAATATTAAGACTTTAAGGAATCCTTTAAGGATTTGCCGGCTTTAAACTTAGGCACCACCACTTCGGGTATTTGAATTCTTTCCGAAGGGTTCTGCGGATTAACGCCCATTCTGGCCGTCCGGCGCTTGGCTGAAAAGGTTCCAAAACCGGTTAAAGTTACCTCGCCGCCCGCCTTTAAAGTATCAATAACTACCTCCTCAAAAGTCTCTAAAACATTCTCTGCATGCTTTTTGTGTATATTAAGCTTATCGGCAATTTTTTGCAAAAGTTCTGCTTTATTCATATGCTTATTGATTAATTAATACTTTATAATAAATTTTTTCAATTTTGGCGGTTAAACGGCTTAGCTCATCGATCTCTAGATAAACGGCATTGATCTCCACCTCGCCGGTTTCTGGAATTTTAAAGACAATGGGGCTGTCGTTTAAAAACTTTTCAATAATTAATTCTTTTTTAACGCCCAAAACCGAATCCACGGGCCCTACCATGCCCACATCGGTGACATAACCGGTTCCGCGGGGCAGAATTTTATAATCAGCAGTGGCTATGTGCGTATGGGTGCCGATGACCGCCGAGACCCGGCCGTCTAAATACCAGCTCAGAGCCACTTTTTCCGAGGTGGCTTCGGCATGAATATCAACAATGATGCCGCTATAATTATTTGAATTTTGCTCAGCCAATATTTTATCAATCTCTTTGAAAGGGCATCTTAAATCCGCTTCATCAATAAATACTCTGCCTAATAAGTTTACCACAAAAAGTTTGGTTGCGCCAACTGTCAAGAGTTTATAGCCCTGGCCGTTTAAAGTCCGGGGGTCGTTGGCCGGCGTAATAAGATCAGTCCCGCTTTCCCGGGTGGCAGAGCGCACCTCTTCTTTTTTCCAGACATGATTGCCGGAAGTAAAAAAATCAATGCCGGCTTCTTTCATCTCTTTTAGAGTTTTAGCGGTAACACCCTTGCCATGGGCCAGATTTTCCACATTGGCTAAAATAACATCGGGTTGATACTTTTTCCGTAAATCGGATAAAGCTTTGACAATTGCCTGCCGGCCTATTTTACCCACAATATCGCCGAAGAATAGTATTTTCATACTTATTAAATGTTATAACTTAGTCGCCTACAAACTTAACAACTTAACAACTTAGTAACTTAGTAGTAACTTAGTGGTCTACCTCGCATACTCAATCACCCTTTTTTCTCTGATGACATTGACTTTAATTTCTCCGGGATATTTAAGCTCGGTTTCAATTTTTTCGGCAATGTCTCTGGCCAATTTAGTGGCCTGCCAATCATCAACTTCTTCCGGAGTAACAAAAACCCTAATCTCTCTGCCGGCTTGAATGGCGTAAGCTTTGTCTATGCCTTCAAAACTGGTGGCCACGCCTTCCAATTCATTCAATCTCTGCAGATAATTTTCAAAGGTATCTTTGCGGGCGCCCGGCCTGGCTCCGGAGATGGCATCGGCCACCTTAACAATAATGGCCTCTAAAGTTTTGGGGCTGTCTTCGTGGTGACCCAAGGCAATATAAGCAATCTCTTCCGGCAAACCGAATTTTTTCAAAATATCATAACCAATTTCCGGATGGCCGCCCTGAACTTCATGGTCAACGGCCTTGCCAATATCATGGAGCAGTCCGCCTTTTTTAGCTATCGCCGCATCTGCGCCTAGCTCTTCAGCTAAAAGCCCGGAAAGATGAGCTACCTCTAAGGCATGGAGTAATTGATTTTGGCCATAGCTGGTTCGGTATTTAAGACGGCCCAAGACCTGAACCAGCTTGGGGTCCAGGCCGGCGATGCCAACTTCTCGGGCAGCATCTTCGCCTGATTTTTTAATGTCTAAGGCCAGCTCTTTTTTAGCTTCTTCGACTGCTTCCTCAATCCGTCCGGGATGAATGCGGCCGTCGGCCATCAGCTTGTCTAAAGCTTTTTTAGCTAAATGCCTTCTGATGGGAGAAAAACCGGAAACTACTATGGCTTCCGGGGTGTCGTCAACAATAATCTCCACGCCGGTCAGCTGCTCGATGGTTTTAATGTTTCTGCCCTCCCGGCCGATAACTCTGCCTTTCATTTCATCGCTGGGCAAATGAACTACGGTGGTGGTAATTTCAGCGGCATGCGAAGAAGCACAGCGCTGGATAACCGAAGAAATTATATTTTTGGCCTGTCGTTCCAGTTCTTCGCTAGACTGGGCTTCTAATTTTTTAACTCGAACCACCAGCTCTTCTTTAATTTTTTCTTCAATATTTTCCAGCAATATCTTTTTGGCTTCGTCTTTAGAAAAACCGGCGATTTTTTCCAGTTTTTCCAGCTGTTCTACTTTGATTTTCTTTATTTCCTCCTTTAAACTTTCGATCTTGCCGGCCTTATCATATAATTCCTGGTGTTTGTTTTCCAGCTCCAATAATTTTTTATCAAAAGTCGCCTCTCTTTTTTCCAGTCTTTCCCTGATATACTGAACTTCCCGGCGTCGCTCCTCTGTTTCTTTTTTGCCTTCGTCCAATATTTTTAAAGCTTTATCCCTGGCTTCCAGCAAAACTTCCTTTTGTTTGTTTTTAGCTTCGTTAATTAAATTTTCCGCCTTGCGTTCCGCCGAATCCACCTGGCGGGCGGCAAATAACTTCCTGAAATAATAACCGGCAAAACCGCCCATGGCCAGTCCTGCAATAAAGATGATAAGTAAAATAATACCTTCCATTTTTTAGTATCCTTCTAACAAATTTTTGAGAGTCTTTAAAGACAATTGAAATACTCCTGCCTTTTAGAAAAATCTAAAGGAGTTGCTCTGGTTCCTCCTGATTTTTGAGTCCAATTTTACTCACTATTTTAAAGAGTGAATTAAGTTAAATATTTACTTTCCGGATTTTCTGTCTTTTTCATCGCTATTCTCTGGCGCTTAAACTCCCAAAAACTTTGATTAATTTTTGATTAATTAAACTATTTTTAGAGTAGCATAAATTGGTTATGAGGTCAAGTAATTATTGAAAAATCTGTTAAAATAAGCTAACCTTAATAATAGTTGAAATAAATCTGACTATTAATTGTAATATATAATGATAGGCAATCAGCCAAATATGAATCAGTTTGACGATAATCAGCTGGTAGAAATCATCCGGACTAAAAACCAGGAACTGTTTTCCGAATTAATCATCAGATACCAGCACAAGCTCTTTTATTACGTCAACCGCTTAATCAACCACCCCGACGAAGCCGAGGATGTTGTCCAGGATGTCTTTTTAAAGGTCTACAAAAACCTGCACGGCTACGATGCCAAATTAAAATTTTCTTCCTGGATTTACCGGATCGCCCATAACGAAGCGGTCAACTGGCTGCGCCGGAACACTAAAATCAAACTAGAATCAATTGAACAAAGCGAATACTTAGAAAATGTTTTGTCTGACGGCAGAGATATTACCGAGGAGCTTGACCTTAAAGTCAGCATCGAAAAGGTTCGGCGGGGCATGGATCAATTGCCGCGGAAGTATCGCGAGGTAATGATTCTAAAATTTTTAGAAGAAAAATCCTACGAAGAAATTTCCGATATTTTGCGCAAGCCCGTCAGCACTATCGGCGTTTTAATAAACCGGGCTAAAAAAATGTTAAAAGATAATAATATTTAAATATATCACTTATGAAAAATCAAAGATCAATCGATATCCAAAAGCAAATTTTAGAAAAAATCAAATCCCAAAAGGTGAAGATGAAATCTAAAATGTTTTTTACTTTGCAAAAACTGGGTTTCAAAAGCAGTTTTGGCCTGCTCATGGCTTTGTCAGTTTTAATTTTTAGTTTAACAATCTTCTTTATTGAGCAGCAAGCCAGCACCCAGGCTTTAGGGCTGGGCGGCCAGGCCTACTCAGCTTTTTTATCTGACTTGCCTTTTAGCTGGCTGGCTTTTGTTACCATTCTGGTATTATTGGCTACTTTGATTTTTCGAAAATACACTCTGGCCTACAGAAAACCCTTAAAACACTCTTTGACTACCCTAGCCCTAATGGTAATTTTGGCCGGCGGCTTATTTTCCGCAACCGGCTTCCATAACGGCCTGGCCGCTAAGGCCGCCGGTTATGATTTTGGTTTCTTAAAAATGGTTTACCGCCGCGCCTTGGACTGCGATATCAACCAAGCTCATATTTTAATCGGCAAGGTAATTAGCGTTGACAAGGAAAATAAAAGAGCCGAAGTAATTACCCGCGGCCATTTGCCTATGATTATCCAATTATTCAGCGATACTAAAATTATAGATGCTCCCCGGATAGGCGATGTTTTCCTGGCCGTTGGCTATAAGGAAGGCATTACTTTTTACGCTCAAGGCGTCAGAAAAATCACCCTTTCGGCCATTAAGAATCGCTGTCTAGTCGAAGGCAAATTGCAGGGGAATTAAAAAAGCCTTGTTATAATAATTCAACAATACCCGAGTAGAGGCACAAAATTTTGTGCCCCTACTACTATTATTATTTAACATTTGTTGAATATCAACGAAACATAAAACAGGGCTTTTTTATTATGAAATAAATCAACAAATTAGGTGTATTACTGTATATAAAGGTCACAAAAATCAATCCTTATTAATTAATCCTTAAATTTTATGAAAAAAGTAATTTTGAGCTCACTTATTGCTATCTTAGCTTTAACCGTTGCTGCTCCTGCTTTAGCAGCCGAAGGCGAGGGTTCTATAAGAGGCCAGCAGATTAAAGAATTAGTCAAAGTAGATGTAGTTAATACCGATACCGGTGTTGCCATCAGTTTCGCCATTAACGAAGGCCCAATCTGGCCGACTCTTCATCTAATGGACGCTTGGTTTGAAGAATTAATGGGTCGTGATTGGAGCATTAGAGATAGAGTAAATATAACTACTGAATCAGTTACCAATGGATTTGCTATCAATATCGATGGCACCCAGCCACAATATGTTGAAAAAATCCAGAACCAAGCAGCTCTTAATCTTCCATCCAGAATTAACAATATTTTGTCAATCTTATTTGCTAATCACGGTGTTATATAAAGACCCGCTGAAAAATTAATTTAATATCCCTGCCCACAGCAAGTTAGGATATTATACCCAATTGCTTTAATAAAATAGAAAATACTCCGAAGCGATGCGTTAATATTGATACTAATATTTGATAAAATAATTCAAATTATTCAATTAGCAAAATCGGAATTATTAAAGCGAAGGAGTATAAAAGCGGGACAAACGTGATTTTAGAGAGAATTTCCGCCCCAGCGGCGGACCAAAATCAGCCCTCATTAAAAGGGGGCTGGTTTTTGATTTAGGATATTTTTTAACGAAGCCATTGCGGTTTTGTAGCGACGCAAGATTTTGCGTCGCTACAAAACCGCAATGGACCTTAAATATTTTCTATTCATTCCTCCTTGCCTCCTAAGCTCCTTTTATTTTGGTTATTGTAAAATCCAGGGGGCTTATATATAATGAATTTGGGGTAGAAATAAACTAAATAAATGTTATGAAAAAATACATGTCGGGCTTTGTACCGATTAATTTCAATCTAGTCGGCAAGGTTTTATTACCGCTGGGAATAATATTTTTATTATCAAAAATAATATCCTATTTTACAAAATGGTTTAATATTCCGAACGTTCTATTATTTATGGGCATCGGGTTTATTATTATCGGCTTATATTTAATATTTGTAGCGCCGAAAGAATAACTATTTCACTGATATGCGCGGAGATGCGCAGACCATTAGCTGATATTCGCGGATAATCGCCGATGTTAAAGAGGCATATCGGCGCACCTCGGCGTATCTCGGCGTATCTCGGCGACTTTTAAGATTTGACACAATTCTCAAAACAATATATAATTCAAAAGCTGAAAATGGGACAGAGAATTATCCACAAATAACCCACATTTAAGCTAAAATCCGCCTTCACCTTTAAAAATAAAGGTTTCGGCGAGACAAGCTAATAAAATTAATGATAGTAGCTCAAAAAACAACAAATCTATACAAAATAAATCAAGCGGATAATTTTTTGACCTAATTTTTAACTGCTAGTTGTTAGATCCGCTTGAACAGCGGATTTTTTGTATCAAAAAAATTGGAAAATAGAATGTTGAAGGTGGTATGTAGAAAATAAGAATAAAACTACATTCTACACACAATTTTCTACATTCTAAAAAAGAACTTTGACAACTTAAGAATGAAAAGAGCATCTTTATCGTTTAATTTGATCTAATCAAGTTAAACATAATTAATTAAAACCCAGCGCTATTTTGGCGCTGGATAAATGACTCTCGTATAATTCGGTGATTACAATTAAGGGCAAATGGTGGATGCCTCGACATCAAAAGACGATGAAGGACGTAGCAGCCTGCGATAAGCCTCGGTTAGGTGGCAAGCAACCTTTGAGCCGGGGGTTTCCGAATGGGGTAACCCGGCCGAGTTAAAACTCGGTCATCGCAAACTGAATTCATAGGTTTGTGAGGAAGACCTGGGGAATTGAAACATCTTAGTACCCAGAGGAAAATAAAGAATTAATATTAGTCTTTAGTTCTCTGTCGCTTTTTGGCGATATGAGATCTAAAAGCTAATTTCGATTCCCTTAGTAGTGGCGAGCGAAAAGGGAACAGCCCAAACCACTTTAGTGTTTTCGCAGATCTTGAGCCTTCGGGCAAGGGTGAAGCGATTTAAAGGTGCAAGCCGTTGCTGAAGTGGGGTAGTGAGAAGTTACTTTTTCGGAGCTTGTAATCCGTAGCAGAGAATAATTGATTGCTTCCCTAGTAGAAGCCGCTGGAAAGCGGCGCCCAAGAAGGTGATAGCCCTGTATGTGAAAGGGGTAATCGCTCTGTAGTGACATATCTCGAGTACTTCAGGACTCGTGAAATCCTGGGGGAAACCAGCGTGACTATGCGCTAAGGCTAAATACTTTTGATGATCGATAGTGAACAAGTACCGTGAGGGAAAGGTGAAAAGCACCCCGGTGAGGGGGATGAAATAGTATCTGAAACCATTTGCTTACAAAGAATCAGAGCCCGCCTTCGCTTTTTGCTTCGCAAAAAGCTACGGCGGGGCAAGCCCGTTTTTAAAAATTGAAGGGGGGCTTGCCCCGCCGTAGCTCAAGCGGAGCGCAGAGCGAAGGTGGGTGATGGTGTGCCTATTGAAGAATGAACCAACGAGTGTGCTATATGTTGCTTATCTAATCCTTACGAGGAGTAGGTGTAGTGAAAGCGAGCTTTAACCGGCGTTTTTAGTTAAATAGTTACTGGTTCGTTCGCGGACCGGCTAACTATTTTTCTAAAGTGCAGCATATACACGACCCGAAACCAGGTGAGCTATCCTTGACCAGGGTGAAGCGCCCGTAACAAGGCGTGGAGGCCCGAACCCACTAGCCGTGCAACACTAGGGGATGAGTTGAGGATAGAGGAGAAATTCCAATCGAACCTGGCAATAGCTGGTTCTACCCGAAATAGCTTTAGGGCTAGCCTTAAGTGTTCCTTATTGGTGGTAGAGCACTGAATGGGACAGGGTGGGAAACCTTACCTGTCTTAACCAAACTCCGAATGCCAATAAATTATAGCTTAAGAGTCAGACCGTGGGGGCTAAGCTCCATGTGTCAAAAGGGAAACAGCCCAGATCCACATCTAAGGTCCCTAAATTCAAGTTAAGTGTGAAAGGTGGTATCGTGACTTATACAACCAGGAGGTTGGCTTAGAAGCAGCCATCCTTTAAAGATAGCGTAATAGCTCACTGGTCAAGTTGCTTTGCGCCTAAAATTTAACGGGGCTAAACTTGGTACCGAAGATTGGAGCCGATGCTACGCATCGGAGATTCCAAATTCCAAATCACAAGAAACAAACAAATCATAAATTTCAAATATTAAATTCAAAACAAACTATTATCAAAATGGTGATAGATTAAAAAATTTGAGTTTTGAAATTTTCCGCCAAAGGCGGATCAGCCTCCCCTCGGCTCGAGCTCGGGACGAGAGCTGGCTGAGATAATTGAATATTGTTTGTATCTTGGAATTTGTCCTCAATTAAATTGAGGATTGGAATTTCCGCTGCGTAGCAGCGGCGGTAGGGTAGCATTCTATATCCGTTGAAGTCGTCAGCGCGAGCTGCGGTGGAGGATATAGAAGAGAAAATGTTGGTATGAGTAGCAAAAAGCTCGGTGAGAATCCGGGCCACCGAAAACCTAAGGTTTCCTGGGCAATGACTTTCAACCCAGGGTTAGGCGATCCTAAGCCGAGGCCGAAGGGCGTAGGCGATGGAAGAGCAGGTTAATATTCCTGCCCTGCCTATATTTTCCAATGGAGTGACGTTGCTTTAAGCTTTAAGCGTCCGTATGGTTATGACGTTTGCCTTTTTTAGATTCTTCTCTGGCAAATCCGGGAAGAACAAGTCTAGAAAAGGTGAGAAGGTTGCGGTTATACCAAAACCAATTTAAAGGGAAAGGTAACCAAGAAAAACTTCTAGGGTTAAAATATGGGCATCCGTACCGTAAACCGACACAGGTAGGTGAGGCGAGAAGCCTAAGGTGTACGAGAGAACCCTCGTTAAGGAACTCGGCAAAACAGCGGCCGTAAGTTCGCAATAAGGCCTCCCGCCAAAATCGCAAGATTTAGGCGGGCGCAGCTAAAGACTCCAAGCGACTGTTTACCAAAAACACAGGTCCCTGCTCAAACCGTAAGGTGAGGTATAGGGGCTGATGCCTGGCCAGTGTCAGAACGTTAAGGGGAGAGGTGCAAGCCTTGATCCGAAGCGCTGATGAACGCCGGCGATAACTATAATCGTCCGAAGGTAGCGAAATTCCTTGTCGGGTAAATTCCGACCTGCACGAATGGCATAACGACTTGGAGACTGTCTCAACGAGGGACTCGGCGAAATTGCAAGACGAGTAAAGATGCTCGTTACCCATAGCTAGACGAAAAGACCCCATGAAGCTTTACTACAACTTGGTATTGGATTAAGGGTATAGCTGTTCAGCATAGGTGGGAGACTTTGAACCCTAAACGTTAGTTTAGGGGGAGTCGCCAGTGAGATACCACCCTTTTATGCTTTTAATTCTAACCCTGACCCATGAATCTGGGCAGGAAACAGTATCTGGTGGGTAGTTTAACTGGGGCGGTTGCCTTAAGAAAAATTAATCTCCGTTAATTTTAGGGGCAATATAGTAGTAATATTATATTTTTACCGTCGCAGACCAAATAAAAGAAAAATACTTGGCTTATATGCTGGAACCCCCGGGAATCCTCAATTACCAAAGTGTGAAAATATTGAGGTGTTTCGCAAAATCTGAAGCGGATTTATCCGCCGAAGCTTTAGCGAAGGCGGACAATCAGCAGGGAATTCTTCAAATAAATTTTGAAGGGGCCCTCAACGACTAGACGCTAAGCCCCAGTCTGACTGGGTGAAGATATAGTCTGAACTCTCCCGCACACAGCGGGATCCCGTTTTCAGAAAAATATGGAGCGGGATATGGCGACATAGAGAGCTTGAATAATTTAAGCGCCTAACATAATAAACTTTATGAAAAAGTTTAAAATTTCGTCCTATCAAAAGCAGATTATTATAGGTAAGCTTTTAGGCGATGGCCACTTAGAAACAGCAAATAATAAAACTTTCCGCTTAAAAATAGAGCATTCAATTAAGCAGAAAGATTATGTTGATTGGCTGCATAAACAATTAAAAAATTTAGCCACGAGTCCGCCAAAAATAAAATTGCAAAAAGTTAATGATAAAATCTACAAAAAATATTGGTTTAATACCAATTATAGCAGTTCTTTCAGATTTTATTACCAACAATTTTATCTAGATAAAAAGAAAAATGTGCCAAAAATAATCAATAAGTGGCTTACACCATTAACATTAGCTGTTTGGTATATGGATGATGGATCAATTAAATCAAAACATTATCGGGCTAAAATAATAAATACTCAGGCTTTTGATAGACTCGGCTTAAAAAGGCTACAACAAGCTTTAAAGCAAAACTTTAGTATCAAAACAAAATTAAGGAAACAAAAGGAAGGCTGGCAAATATATATCTTGGCCACCGAAATTGACAAATTCAATCAGACAATTAAAAAGTATATTTTACCAAGCTTTAAGTATAAATTAGGTTAACAAAATGCCCAAAATGTAACGGAGGCGTTTACAAAGGTTGGCTAGCTCCCGATGGAAACGGGATGTTGTCGTGCAAACGCATAAGCCAGCTTTACTGCAAGGGTTACAACCCGCGCAGTTGCGAAAGCAGAAGTTAGTGATCCGACCGTACATGCTGTATCCACTGTTCATCTTTTAGGTGAAAAGTGGTTATAGCTTCGATATAGGACGGCGGAAGCTCAACGGATAAAAGTTACTCTGGGGATAACAGGCTGATCGCGCCCAAGCGTCCACAGCGACGGCGCGGTTTGGCACCTCGATGTCGGCTCATCGCATCCTGGGGGTGAAGAAG
>JAHISB010000008.1 GCA_018818425.1 Patescibacteria group bacterium | reverse complement strand
TTGGTGGTTTTTCTTGATTTTTAACAGGATTTGTTGTTGTTCTTTGGTGAGTTTTATTTTTGTTTGCATAATCTGATAGTTAATGGATTATGCCATAATTATACCATTAAAGTAGTTGGATTTAGAGTCCGACCACTATATCATTCATCGGATGCTTAACGATCTGTTCCCTCAAATGCTCCACACTAGCCGCCAGATAAATGGTAGTCGTTTTTATATCATTATGTCCCATCATTTTTGATAGCGAATAAATATCGCAACCACCCTCAAGCATTAAAGTTGCAAAGGTGTGTCGGAGTTTGTGAATAGTAAATTTAATTCCAGAAGCTTTTACAATCTGCTCCACCAGTAATTTTATCCCATTTTCTCTAAACCCCATGTTCTTATAAAACGAGACGAAAAACTCCGGGCAGGTTTTGTTTAATTTTTTACGTTCTTTGACGTATTTTTTTAATATCTCGGCCAGCTGATGGTTGATCGGTATGATCCTGTCCTTTCTGCCTTTCCCCTGTCTGATAAATAAAGATAAATTATCAATCTCTACATCTGCGTATTTTAAATTCAATAACTCCTGCTTTCGCAATCCGGCCATTATAAAAGTGGCAAAGATGGCGTAGTTCCTGTGGCGTAGAAAATTATTAATATACGGATAATTCTGTACGACTTCAAGTATTCTCATGGCTTCCTGTTTACTTAGCTTAACCGGAAGTCGTTTTTCCAGTTTAGGCACTTCAATATCGTCGATCGGATTAAAATCCATGTAGCCTTCCTTTATGCACCAGCGGAAGAAAACTATTAATGATTTATGGTAGCAGATAAAAGTATTAGTTGACCACTTCTTTTCTGTCCGGCCGTGATAAAAAAGGTTTCTGACGTTATCCAGGGTTACGTCCTCTATCCCTATTACGCTGGCAAATCTACTGTAATAGTTTATTACCTGCCGGTAGCGTTTAATCGTCGGCCTGGAGTAACCCTTTATATAGTCTGAGTAATCACAAAACTTACGGCTGAGAATTTGAATATCCATACAAAAAACACTCCAAGTTTATTGCAGTGCTTTTTGCTGGAGCCGTTGAGAGGATTCGAACCTCCGACCTACTCCTTACCATGGAGTTGCTCTACCAACTGAGCTACAACGGCTTATATTTATTTTATAGCTTATTACAACTGATCAATTCTTTTTCTAAAATCCGGGAGCTTCTGGTTGTCCGGATTTACTTCTTTCAACTGCCGATAAATTTTTAAGGCAGTGGCTTTATCCCGAAGAATTATACTAATTTCTATCAAAAAGTCAAGTGCTCGGGGGTTATGGGGCTCTAAAACAACGGCTTCTTCAGCCAGCTTAAAAGATTTTTGATAATCTTCCAAGTTTAAATATATTTCAGCCAGCTTAAGATGAGTCTCAAAATCTTCTTTATCAATCTCCAAAGATTTTAAATAATCCTCTTCGGCCACTTTTAAATCCCCTTTTTCGGCGGCAATCTCGCCTAAGCCGCGGTAAACAAAGGGGTCGTCCTGTTCAAGCTTTAATAGAAATTCAAAAGTTTCTTTAGCGTGTTCATAATCTTTTTTTAACAGATATAACTCACCCAGGCCTTTGTAAGCCGGAATGTTTTTTTCATCCAAAGTTAAAGTTTCGATATAAATCTTTTCTGCTTCATCAAAATTTTCTGAACTAACTAATTCAGCGGCTTTATCTAAAAAGCTCTCCACTTTCCGCTCTTTGTCTGCCCCTTCTTTAAAGCTAACTTTAAGAACTTTATGCCGATATTTCTCTTCCAGCTCAATTAACTTTTGATACAATTTTTTAAACTTAGTTCCTAAATTATTAAACGGGGGTTCTAAAATTGAAACCATTTTTTTACCGCCTTCCTTAAAATGGCGTTCCAGCCGCTCTTCTAACAAACGGCGCTTAATCAGCGGCTGTTTTAAAATTTTAGATTTGGCGTCAATGGCTAAAACTTTGGGAATCTTTTTAAAAATAACAGCTCCGATTATTACTAAACACAAAAAAATGATGATAATTAAAATTGTTGGTAGCATAAGCTATTAGTTAACTTGGCTGGCCTGCTGGATTAAATTATTAAAAGTTTCCGGCTCTAAACTGGCTCCGCCGACCAAAGCGCCATCGATATTCTGAAAAGCAAAAAAATCTTTAATATTCGACGAATCAACGCTGCCGCCGTAAATTATTCTCACTCTCTCTTTAACTGTTGCCGGCTCAAAATGATCAATTAAAACCTGCCTGATCACCTGATGGGTATGCTCGGCTTCTTCCGGAGCTACTGCCTGGCCCGAGCCAATCACCCAAACCGGCTCATAAGCAACAATCAGCTGATCTTCTGCATCAAGCTCCAGGCCCTCGATAGCCTTAGTTACCTGATTCATCACCACAAAGTCTTTAGCGCCCTCCTGGCGCTCTTCAAAAGTTTCGCCTACGCAGATTATGGGTACTAGACCCTGCCTAAGAGCCGCTTTGACTTTATTATGAACTACTTCATCTGTTTCCAGCAGATGACTTCTTCTTTCCGAATGACCGATAATTACAAACCGGCAGCCCAGCTCTTTAAGATTTTTGGGCGAAACTTCGCCGGTAAAAGCTCCATCTTCTTCCCAAAAGCAATCTTGAGCTCCCAAAAAAATTTCCTTGTCTTTAAGCTGGGCCGCAACTGACTGTAAAGAAATAAAAGTCGGGCAAAGAACCGCTTCCATCTTTTTATTAGATTTATAAATCTTAACAAATTCCTCAACGAACCCGGCTGACTCGGCGGACATTAATTTCATTTTCCAATTGGCAATAATAATTTTTTTCTTCATAAGCTATAAATTAAAAAAGTTTATTGAACTTATAGTCCCCAGAGTGACTAAGGTAACCAGGGTCGCCGCTAAAAGAATGCCTACAGTGATTAAAACCAAAGCTCTCCCTTTGGGAATATCGAATAAAAAAGCGATTAAAGCGCCGGTCCAGGCCCCGGTGCCAGGCAGAGGAATAGCCACGAACAGAATTAAAGCCCACTGGCCGTATTTTAAATACTTTTTCACTGCTTTATCTCTGGTTCTCTGAAAAATCCAATCAATCAACCGTTTAATCCAGCGGTCCTGTTTAGTTAAAAAATTAACCGCAGGACTTAAGCACCACAATAAGAAAAACGTGGTAATAATGTTGCCGATAACAGACCAAAAAAAAGCGGCAGCCGGCGATAAGCCGTAAATGCTAATAGCAATGGGAATTGAAGCTCTTATTTCGGTAATGGGCAAAATAGCTAATAAAATTGTTAATAATTCTTTGGGTAATTCCATTTTAAAAATACCTTAAAATTCATGATATGTAAACATTAGAGCATTAGAGCATGGGAGCATGGGAACAAGTGTTCTAATGCTCTAATGCTCCAATGTTCCAGTGTTCCAGTGTTCTAATGTTCCCATATATAATTATCAAAACTCCACTGGGACAGCGCTTTTAAATCCTGAAACCTGTCTGCTTCCGACTGGCTGCCTAAAACCGCTACAATGACTGACTGCTCTGACGGTCCTTTGACTTCGCTGATTAAGCAATAGCCGGCTTCTTCCAAATAACCGGTTTTACCGGCCCGAATATCTAAATAGCTGTTCAGTAATTTATTGGTATTATCTAAAGTATAATTTCTGTCAACATTGAGAACCGAATAGGTATACTGTTTTTGCGAAGTGGCCCATTTTATTTCATCTTTAGAAAAAGCTGCTTGGGCTAATTTTACGATATCGCTGATGGTGGAGATATTGCCGGGTTCTAAACCGGTCGGCTCTAAAAAAACTGACTGGCTCATGCCCAGCTCCCGGGCTTTTTGATTCATGGCAATTACAAATTCTTCTTCCGAAAGTCCGGTGGAACGAACCAGCGCCATAGCCGCATTATTTGATGAAACAACAAGCATGGCATTAAAAAGATCCCTGATCGTTATTTTTTCTCCGGTATAAACTCTGATTTGGCCGCCTTCACGATAATCGCTTGGTTGAATGGTAACAACTTCGTCCCAGCCCGGATTATTATCTAAAAAAACCAAAGCCGTTAATAATTTAGTGATGCTGGCCACCGGTCTGGCTGATTCTGGATTTTTCTGCCAAAGCGCCATACCGCTTTCTTTATCTATGACTATAGCCGATGCCGCGCTGACAGCCATGCCCAAAGAATTGTTGTTCCTGCGGTAAGGATAATCAGCTCGGTAAACTTCTTCGATCAATTCAATATTGCCTGTTTCTGCCAGCTGACTGACGTCAATGGTAAAACTGGAAGCCAGAGGCAAGCTTAATAAACTGTAGATTCCTATTAAATTGGCTAGAATACTCAATAACATTATTTATTCATAGTTAATTTTATCCGTGTGTCATCAGTGTGTTATCTGTGAACTGTCAGTGATTATCCGTGCGCTATCAGCGATTCATCAGTGATAGATCAGTGATTATCCGCGATTATATCTTCCTTCTTAATAAAACGATGTTCCCCATTGGCCAACGAGCCCAGTTTTAACTTCCCCACTCTGATTCTTTTTAAACTGACAACGTCGTAGCCCAACGCTTCGCACATTCTTCTGATCTGCCGTTTCCAGCCCTGGTGAATGGTGATTCGGAACTGGCGATTCGTTATTCGATTAACCTGATCTGCTCTAACAATGCCCTCTTCTAGTTTGACACCGCTTTTTAATAAACTTATCAACTTATCCAACTTATTAAACTTATTCCCAGCCAGAGGCTGGTCGGCCTTTGGCCGAACCTTAACAACATATTCTTTCTGATGTTCGAATTTTGGATGGGTTAATTGCTGGGTTAAGCCGCCGTCGTTGGTGAGGATCAGCAAGCCCTCCGAATCTTTATCCAGCCTGCCAATAGGATGAACTTTAAGATTCTTGGGCAGCAAGCTCATCACTGTTTTTCTGTTTTGGGGATCTTTAACAGTCGTCAGATAACCCTTGGGCTTATTAAGCATCAGATAAACCGGTTTGACCGGCAGTTTGACCGGCTTATTATTATAATGAACTATGTCTTTTTCCGGATCAACTTTTATGCCTAATTGGGCAACTATTTTATTGTTGACTTTTACTTTACCCATAGAAATTAATTTTTCCGAAGCTCGGCGCGAAGCAACGCCGCTGTCTGCCAAAAATTTTTGCAAGCGAATCTGCATAATTTAATTATTTTCTTCAGTAACTTCCACTTTTACTACTTTATCATCGTTTGCTTCCACCTGATAGTTTTCTTGATTTAACAGTTTTAGCAAATTCTCGCTACTGTTCAGCTTTTCAAAATCCGGCAGTTCTTTGACGGAATTAATGCCTAAATATTTTAAAAAATCCAAAGTAATGCTGTATTCGGTAACAGCCCGCTGTTTGCTGTATTCTGCTTCGACCAGACCCCTAATCATCAAATTTCT
Source organism: Patescibacteria group bacterium (assembly GCA_018818425.1). Taxonomy (GTDB): domain Bacteria; phylum Patescibacteriota; class Patescibacteriia; order UBA1558; family UBA10009; genus JAHISB01. The sequence continues at coordinate 1,903 of JAHISB010000008.1, read as the reverse complement.
AAGAATCAGACTGCAGTTGACGCCTCTGATCTGCTCCAGTTCGGCTTTGGTAACGGGCTGGCGATACGCAATAATAGTTAAAGTTTCCAACGACGGCTTGGTCAGCTCGCCGGTTAATTCATCTTTTAAATAGCCCTGGACGATTTTTTGATTTTCGGGAGCCGAAACCAGCTGAGCCTGCTTATTATTGATTAACAGCCGAAAACCCCTGGCCGCCTCTTCGTATTCCTGGCTTAATTCTTGGATAACTTTAAAAACTTTGTCTTCCTGACTGCCGACAATCTCCGCAATCTTTTTTATTAATATGGGTTTTGATGATACTAATAAAATACTCTCTACTTTAGCTTTTAACTGTTCCATAATTGTTTAATGATTGATGATCGAAGTCATCAGTCCTCTTAATCTCTATCTCCTCAAACATCCCTTGCTGGCTGACATCAATTGTTCTTTGTTTAACAAGCTCCAGTATGGCCAAAAAGGAAATAATGACTTCTGTCCTGGTGCCGCCGTTATTTAACAGCTTTTTAAAATTAAAAGAAACTTTTTCCAGAATATATTTTTTGATTTGGTTGATTTTTTCGGTGATGGAAATGGTCCTGGTTATAATTTCTTTCGGCAGGTTGACAATTGGTTCCAACCTCTTTAAAACTTCTTCAAACATCAATCCTAAATCCTTAATCCTTAATCCCAGCGGCGGGCTGAACCTGCGCTGAAAAACCCTGATGGGCTTTTCTCTGGCAAAGGCAAAGCGCTGCTCCTCAATCATCTGTTCAATGACTTTAGAAGCTTCATAGTACTCTTTATAGATCTTCAGTTGATGCTCCAGCTCGCTGGCTTCCTCATCATCAATTTCCAGCGACGGCAGCAGGGTTTTAGATTTAATTAATAAAAGTTTTGAAGCTATCACCAAAAAATCAGCGACCTCTTCGGGATTCAACTGCCCTGAATTTTCCACATACTCAATAAACTGTTCGGTAACTTTGGCCAGAGCCACCTGGGTAATATCCAGTTCCTGATTTTCTATTAATTGTAAAAGCAGGTCCAGCGGGCCTTCAAATTTTTCTAATTTGATTTTATATGAAGAATCTGACACAAAATTATCGTTTTTTTATTTGGGATTTTACTGATTGCTTTTTTGTTTTTTTTCGAGTCTGACTCGATTTTGGTTTTTGGTTCTTGGTTCTTGATTTTTTTTGTTTGGTGATTTTTCTTATCGCCGAAAAATTGCCCACCACCGGATTTTCTAAATTTAAATAATCCCTGACTTTCATCTTAATGCTTTCGGTAAAACTGCCGCTGGAAAAAATGCCTTCTTTTAATTTTGACAAACTTTGGTCTATAACTACCGGAATTTTATGAATAGAACCAAAAGCGCTGATGGCGCCCGGCTTAACTTTGAATTTTTCGGACATGACTTTTTCCTTGGGAATGGACAGTTTGCTTTGGGAAACATTTAAAACCTTGGCCAGTTTTTTTAAATCTAAATTTTTATCAGCCGCCACCAAAGCCAAATAAAAATCCCTGCCCACTTTTACTAAAAGCGACTTGACCACTTCGCCCAATTTGACTTTAAGGGTCGCGGCCGCGTCAAAAGCCGTATAAACTTTTTTATGATTAACCACCTGGTGTTCGACTTTTTGTTCCCCGAGTTTGTTTAATAATGTTTTTGCGATAGCCATATAATTATTTGATTATTAGATTATTAGATTCATAGACTATTAAACCCATAGATTATTTGATTATTAGATTGAAAGATTATTAGAATATTCGGGATGATTAGGTTAATTATGTTGAACATTCTTTACCATTACAAGTAATTGGTGATTTTAATCTGACTAACGCAGTAGCCCAAAGTTTCAGCGCTTTGGCAGTTTTGACTGTCCCAGCTCGTTTACGAATAAGC
>JAHISB010000007.1 GCA_018818425.1 Patescibacteria group bacterium | reverse complement strand
GCGGAAAAGCGAGGGCGGGCAAAAATTCCTTCCCCCCAACCCCCTTCCTTTTTGCCCGCCCGAGCTTAAAAGTTTTTCAAAATTCAGCGTTCGGATTTTCGCTAAAAAAAGTTCGGATTTCGTTCAAGGTTCGGAGCCAAACAAAAACACCGCCTTTCAATGATCTCTGGGCGGATTTTTGATATACGAATTATTTTATTCTAATACTTCAGCCCGGCTTTGATGAATTCAATAAAAATTGGGTGGGGGTTTAAAGGGCTGGATTTATATTCAGGGTGGCCTTGAGTAGCAATAAAAAAGGGATGGATTGATTTGGGCAACTCAATCATTTCCACAAAAAAGTCATCTGCCGAGGTGCCGACAATTTTAAGGCCGTGTTTTTCTAAAATTTCCCGGTATTTATTGTTGAATTCAAAACGGTGGCGGTGCCTTTCGGAAATTTTGACATTGCCGGCGGCTTTAATTTTTTCCCTTTTCTTCTTCTCGTCGGAAATTATTTCGCCCTGCTGGTGTTTTAGATAGATAGAGGCAAGCAAGCTGTCTGGCTTTAAGTAACAGTCGTAAGCGCCTAAGCGCATTGAGGTGTTTTTGCCTTTAATGACCTGGTATTTAGCGCTCATAGGAATATCATGAATAATGGGGTGGGGCGTTTCAGCATCTATTTCCACTGTATTGGCCTCTTTTAAGCCGACAACGTTACGGGCAAATTCTACGCAAGCCAGCTGCATGCCGTAACACAGGCCCAGATAGGGAATTTTCTTTTCTCTGGCGTATTTAACGGCCATAACCTTGCCCTCGGCTCCCCGGCTGCCCCAGCCAATAGGCACAACTATAGCATCGGGCTTGCCGATTAATTTGACCCCTTCTTTTTCTATATCTTCGGTATTAACAAATTTTAAATTAAGCTCTACATTCAAATACCAGCAGGCATGCTTAATGGCCTCTATTAAAGCGGCGTACGAATCTAACAGCTCGTAATCGCCGGTGGCTATATATTTGCCGGCAATGACCACAGAAACTTTTTTGTCCTTTTTTGATTTGATTTTAGAAATCAATTTTTTCCACTCCCCTATCTTTTGGGTTTTATAATGGAGTTTAAAAAATTTAAGAATCTTTTTGTCAAAATCCTGCCTGGCAAACAACAGCGGCAGTTCGTAAATAGTTTCTAAATCCGGCGCCATGATTACATTATCGCCGGGCACGCTGGTTTTTAAGCCCAAAAGATATCTGCGCCTTTTATCTAAATTGGCTTTGCTTCTTAAAACTAAAAATTCCGGCAAAATGCCCATGCTCATCACCGTCCTCATTGAAAGCTGGGTAGGCATGGTTTTGGGCTCGCCGATATGGGCGGGGATAGGCACATAGCAAACATGGATATTTAAAATCTCCTCGGGCATTTTGGCTTTCATAATGCGGCAGGCCTCGTAGTAAAGCATATTTTGATACTCGCCGGCCGTGCCGCCGAGCTCGATAATAATAATATCCTTGCCTTCGCCGGCTTTTTTGATTCTTAAGATAATCTCGTCGGAAATATGAGGAATGGCCTCTACATCTTCGCCGTCGTAGCCAAAAGAGCGCTCTCTGTCGATAACCGTTTTGTAAATCTGGCCCATGGTGGTAAAGTTTTTATGGCCCATTTCCTTCTGCAAAAAACGCTCATAGGTGCCTAAATCCATATCGGCTTCCAAGCCGTCTTCGCATAAAAAAGAATCGCCGTGCTCAATGGGATTAATAGTGCCGGAATCGATATTCAAATAGTTTTCGCACTTAATCACCCCGATGTTATAGCCCCGGTTCTGCAATAAATGGCCAATGGAGGCGGCCGCCACGCCCTTGCCCAGGCCGGAAAGAACGCCGCCGGAAACAAAAATATACTTGGTTTTAACTTTATCCATGTTCTTCTGCTTTTATAATTATTGATATTTCAGCTTCTTTATCTTTAAGCTTCACATTAATTTTATATTCACCCAGCTGTTTTAAAGTCTGGGGCAATTCAATATTCTTTTCAGTAACATCTAACTGATAGCTTTCATTGATTTTTTTAACTATCTGATCCCTGGTAATAGAAGCGAATAACTTTCCTTCCTTATTGGCTTTGGCCTGAAAAGTTAACTTTTTATTTTTTATCTTATCAAGAAATTCATGGCTTTTTTGCTCTTCTTTTTCTTGCTTGATTTGAGAGCTGCGCCGGCCTTTAATTATTTGCTCTTCAATATTTTTAGTAACCAGGCCGGCTAACTTTTGCGGTAATAAAAAATTCCTGGCATAGCCGTCAGCCACATTTTTCACCTCCCCTTTCTGGCCTAAACTTTTAACTTCTTTGAGTAAAATTACTTGCATACTATTGTAAATTCCAAATCCTAAATTACAAATATCAAATAAATCCTAAATTCCAAATAACAAATCCTCAATCCTTAGTATCTTATCTCAAATCCATTATACTCGGCGTCAATTTCCATTTCATCTGCTTCTACCGAAGATATTCTGAAACAACTTTTAAGCCAACTGATAAAATTGGCGATTTCCTGATCATCTCCAACTAGACAGCACCGGACCGAACCGTTGCTTTCGTTTCTGATCCAGCCTTTTAATTTATACTGCCGGGCATAACGGCTGGCATCGAACCTTAAATTTACATTCTGAACTTCGCCCAAAATTTTTAAATTAACAACCTTGGGCATAAATAAGGATTATTGATTTAAAAGCTCCAGGGCTTTAGCTAATTGAGGATCCTCATTGTTCTCGTAATCCTCGTTGGTTAAATCTATTTCTATATCCGGACTAATGCCATTTTCATCAATAGAGCGGCCGTAAGGAGTAAGCCATTTAGCCACTGTCAGTTTAATAGAAGAACCGTCGCTTAATTGTTCTAATTCCTGAACACTGCCTTTGCCAAAAGTCTGCATACCGACTAATTGAGCTAAATCATAATCCTGCAAAGCCCCGGCCACAATTTCCGAAGCCGAAGCCGAAGCTTGATTAATTAAAACAACTGTCGGATAATCCCGCAATTGGGACTGGCCCGAAGAAAAGTGCTCCTGATTAAGTTCTGGAATGCTAAATTCTTCTTTAACCACCACCTGCCCGTTTTCCACCCAATAACCGGCTATCTTGATAGCGGTATCTAAATAACCGCCGGGGTTATTGCGTAAATCTAAAATAATTCCCCTGGGAGAGGCAGCCAAAAGCTCGTTGACTTTTTGCTTAAACACATCTTGGGTATCGCTGTTAAAATTAGATATCTCTAAGTAAGCAATATTATCATCTTTTATTTCCAATTTGACGCTTTGGATGTGAATCTCGTCTCGGGTGATGGTTATATCTAAAAATCCATCTTCGCCTTCCCTGATCACAGTTAAAATAACGGGGGTGCCTTTTTCGCCTCTGATTAAATTAACTGCCGTGTCTAAAGAAATACCAACAGTATCTAAGCCGTCAATGGCTATTACTTTATCTAAAGCTCTAAGGCCGGCCTTCTCTGCCGGCGAATCGGGCAAAGGGGAAATAATAGTAATTCTATCATTTTTAATGCCTATCTCGGCGCCAATGCCTTCAAATTTGCCGGCCAGTTCCTCGCTGAATTTTTCTGACTCATCGGGAGGCAAAAAAACCGAATAGGGGTCGTTTAAAGAAGCAACGCTGCCCGCTAAGGCGCCATAAAATAATTGAGCATCCGTTATTTTGTCGCGATTAATGTATCTTTCCCTGATAATATCCCAAACCTTCCAAAAAAGTTTAAAATTAACATCTTTAGCCAAATAATCCGGCAAGGTATCGGTATTTAACACTTGGCCGACATCAGCATAGGATGGATCCTGGCTCAAAGAAGAAAGCTGATGATTAAGGCCGATAACCACTCCGCCGCAAAAGACAATAATCAACACAATAGCCGCTATAATGCCCAGCGCCACCCGGCGGCTTTTGGGTTTTGAGGGGGCAAACTGCTGATTAAGCGATGTTTCTGGCTGTGGTGATTGATAAGAATTTTCTAACATGAGTTTTGTTTAAAAATATTTTTAATATTATCAAATATTGAATCCAAGGTCAAAATTCAGTTTTCAGTCTTTAGTCTTTAATTTTCAGTCTTTTTCTTTTATTATTCCCGCACCCAACTGCTTTAAGCGCTCGCTCAAATTTTCGTATCCTCTTTCTATAGAATAAATATTCCGCAATACCGAAACGCCCTGCGCCGCCAGCATGCCCACAATCAACACAGCGCCCGGGCGCAAAGCCGGCGGACAAATCACTTCAGCCGCCTTCAAAGGAGTAACGCCGTCAATATAACAGCGATGCTGGTCGTTTAAAGTTACTTTGGCGCCTAATTTATTAAACTCAATAAAGTAAATGGCCCTGTTTTCAAAAGCCCAATCATGAATAAAGGTTCTGCCCTTGGCTTGAGTGGCAATCGGCACAAAAAAAGGCAAATTATCGATATTCAAACCCGGGTAAGGACGGCCGTATATTTTATCGTCTAAAGCTTTGAGCCGGGAAGGAAAAGTTTTCAGATCAACTAAATTACCATGATTATTCTTAGCTTTATACCTTTTAAGAATTTTATATTTAAAGCCCATTTTGTCCAGCTTTAAAAGTTCTAACTCTAAAAAATCAATGGGGCATCTTTTGATGGTGATGGAAGATTTAGTGGTAGCCGCTAAAGATATAAAAAACATCGATTCAATGGGATCTTCGGTTAAATAATACTTAATGTTCTTTTTAATACTGCCAAGGCCCTCGACGATTAAAGTGGTGGCGCCCACGCCGCTGATTTTTACGCCCAGCTTCTGTAAAAAATAGCACATATCCTGCACCTGATAATTAGCCGAAGCAAACTTGATTACTGTTTTGCCTTTTATTTTAGCAGCCGCTAATAAACTGTTTTCGGTCACGGTATCGCCCGATTCGTACAGAACCAGATTATCGGCGGGATGCAATTTATTTTTAGAAAAAGAATAGTAATTTTTAGCCGAAGCGCATTTGATGCCAAAACTTTCCAAAGCGAAAAAATGGGGCCTAACCGACCTTTTGCCAAGCGAACAGCCGCCGGCTTTGGGCAGCTTAAAACTGCTGAATTCATGGATCAAGGCGCCGGCTAAAAGAATAATAATTCTGGTCTTACAAGCCGCCTCTTCGTTTAAATTATTTAAATTAATCTTTGAAGGGGGCATGATTTTAAGATGGTGTTCTTTAAGCCATTTAAATTTGACTCCCAAACTGGTTAGAACCTCAATAATCCTCTGGGTTTCCTCGATTCTGGGAAAATCCATAAGTTCGGTGGTTCCTTTATTAAGCAAAGAGGCGCACAGCAAAGCCACCGCCGCGTTTTTGGAAGTATTGGTGGTAATGGCTCCTTTCAGCTTTTTATTGCCTTGAATTATAAATTTAGACATTGTATTATAGCTTTAGTTATCTAAAAATCCCAAACAAAAAAACTCAATAAATAATAGTATAATATACCGTTTATTATAATCAACTTTTTGATAAAAAGCAATAATTTATGAATATCCAGGGCAGAAGAATACTTTACCTATTTTGTATTATAATTTTTTTTGTTATCACCCTGATTATTATTCTCTACGCTCTGGGGTACAAATATAACTGGCCTAAAAAAACCCTGGAAAGAACCGGAGTTTTTTTTATAAAATCTTATCCTAAAAACGCTTCTATTTATATAAACGATATTAAACAAAAAAAAGAAACGCCTAATTTAATCAACCGGCTGCTGCCCAATTATTACCAGGTCAGGGTAAATAAAGAGGGCTACCTGGACTGGCAAAAAACCTTGCCTATTGCCCCCCAAACCACCACCTTTATCGAAGACATTTCTTTATTTAAAAAACAGCTGGAGCCGGAGCTGATTATAACCGAAGCCTTTGCCAGCTTTCTGCAATCAGCTAATAAAATATATGTTATTTTTTACAAAGAAGAGGGTAATTCTTTATGGCTGTTGAATCTCATAAACGATGAATTAACGGAATTATACCAATCATCATCTATTAAACCATTAGAATTAATTTCTTGGTCAAATAATAATCAGAAAGTTTTAATCCGGCAAAATAATAAATACTTTATTTTGAATATTAATCAAAAAAATCTTCTTTATTCTTTAGATGAAACGGCCGAGCTGGCCTTTAGCAGTCTGGTTTGGGATACTTATAATGATAATATTCTTTATGGGATCTCCAACCAGAAACTTTATCAACTAGATCTGCTTAATAAAAAGGCTGATTTACTTTCAACGTTGCCGGCGCTGGCGGTGATAAATTATAAAACCGATGTTTTAGCCATAATCAAAAATCAAAATAAATATCTGCTTAACTTTATCAAAAACGAAAAAGAGCCCCTGCTGTCTCTGCCTTACTCGCTTAATTATCAATTTGCCAATCAAGGAGATGGCATTGTCACCCTTTTTGATAAAGAGCAAAAAACCCTGTATCTTTTAGAGCCGGAAAACGGCTCACAGCCGGTTAAGGCGGTTATTAACAACGTTGAAGATTTTAAATGTCACGATAATCAATTTTTATTTTGGAATAATAACGAACTGTGGGTTTATTACGCTAACATTAACCAAAAAACTTTGGTAGAACGGACCAGCCAGCCCATTGTTTCGGCTTTCTGGCATCCTAATATTGTTTATATTTACGGCCAAACCGCTAACGAACTTAAAGTTTATGAACTGGATAACCGCGACCAGCGCAATATTTATACTTTAATAAATTTTGAAACTCCCGATAATAATCTGGTCTTCACCAATAAAAAAGGAGATTATTTATATTTAATCGCCGAAATTGGCGGGCAAAGCGGTTTATATAAAGTTGAGGTTCAATGACGGTCTGGCAGTTTTTTTATTTACCATTAACCCGGCCATGAACTTGTTCTGGTTCAGAGGGTTTTTAGCTAACATTAGCTTAAAGTAAAAAGTCAAGGGAATAATTAAAATAATTTAAGACTAGACTTATCTATCCATAAGTGCTAATATCAATAAACCCTGTAAAAATAATATGAATTTTATTTGATTTTTTCAATAATATGAGAGAATTTAATCAAAAAATTAAAATGGGTGTGCCTGAATAGCGATAATAATCGCTGTTTTTTTACATAATTCAATTTTTATGGATAATAAACAAGAAAAATATAAATTTGAAATTATAAAGACATCACAGGATGAATCGGTTTATTTTGGAAATTTAAGCGATAAATTTGTTGAGGTGGTAATTACAGCAGACGGAAAAGACATTAAAACAGGTAAAAAAATAACTGCGCAAACAAAAGGTTATTGCTACCCGCAGGGTTATAGTAAGGCCATTAAAACTAAGTTAAGCAAGGGTATAAAGGTGGTGGCTTATGTTTATGAAGGCGTTGGCAGAGAAAAACCAGTTGATTTTAACCGACCTGCAATTTTAAGGAAGGGTGAACCACAAAAAGCCTACTTTAAAAGAACATCAGTTGAGTCGGTAGCTACTTTTAACGAAATTGTTTAGGTTTTTGTATTTATAAAATATCTTTATGGACGGATTTATAAAACAAATTTGCGGATGGATTATTATAATTTTTGCTGTTGTAGGATTCGCTACATTTTTAAATAAAATTAATAAACCGATAACAGATTGGTTGAATAAAAAAATGTTAGGTCAAAATATGAATTTTATAAAGGGGTGCGGGGTAATTGTTTTATTTATTATATTTTGTATAATCTGTGGCTTTGCTGGTGAATACATCAGAAATTACTAAATAATAATTTAAAAATATGTTAGTAAAAAATTATGCCCAATTTATCACAAGAAGAAATTAATAAAATGTATGAGAAAGATCCTCAATCTGAAAATAATTCCGAGAAAGGAGGAAGTAAAGATAATTTTATAGATAGGAAAGAAAAAGGCAGTTTGGTTAGAAAAATGAGAAAAATAGCGATAATACTATGGGCGTTACTTACCATTTTGCTTTTAGCGATATTCCTATTTGGGGCTATTTATGTCGACATAGTTATGGAAAATTTTACTTTACCTTTTACCAAGTTGTCTAATGTAGATTTAACAAAATCGCCATACCTTTATTTATCTGCGTTCTTTTTTATTGCTCTTATTACTGATAAAAAAGATAAATTGGATAGTTATTCTTATTGGTTTAAAAATCAATGGGGATGGTTGAATTTTTTTCTTATATTATCATTATTACCGATAATCATTTTACCTATTTTTGTTTTTATTGTTTCTACATTAGCACACTAAGTTATATGATAGATTTAAACCACATTTATGGGATTAGAAAAACCTTATTATAGAATTGCTCGAACTGAAAATGGCGCAGACTACATATTAGATAAACGATATGCACCTGACCGTTTTTTGTTATTACAGTCCTACCAACTAATAGAAAACGATCTTAAGGCAATATTGGAATATGTTGAACCAGCCGACCAAAACGAGCCAGTATTTTCTCATAGAATTTATGAGCTATTTTTACGTTGCGCTACTGAATTTGAAACAAATTGTAAAAGTATTCTTTACGCCAATGGTTATCAAAATAACAATCTTAGCATAATTGATTATTATAAAGTCAATCAAGCGACTAAAATTTCTGAATATAAAATAAAGATAAACTGCTGGCGTAACTGCCCCAAAATTTTTAGACCACTACAAGATTGGGCGGCTGGCCCAAAACTTTGTTGGTACCAAGATTATAACAATGTTAAACATGATCGCCTACACCATTTTCATTATGCCAACTTGAAAAATGTTATTGATGCGGCGGCCAGTGTGCTTATACTTTTATTTGCACAGTTTGAGGAATATACTTTTAGCCCATATAATGACGAAATTATGTCCACACAAACAGACGATGATGGTTTTTGGTACGGCGCAAATTCATTATTCAATGTTAAACCATTTGCTAACTGGTCTGATGATGAAAAGTATCTTTTTGTTTGGAGTCAACTAAAATCTCAACCAGACGCTTTTGAAAAATATCCTTTTAAATAAAAAATTATGCCCTATTTATCACAAGAAGAAATTAATAAAATGTATGAGAATGATCCCCAATTTGGAGACAATTCCGAAAAAGAAGAAAGTAAAGATAATTTTATAGACAGGAAAGGAAGAGGTAGTTCGTTTAGAAAAATAAGAAAAACAGCGATAATACTATATGTGATACTTACCATTTTGATTATAGCAAAATTCCTATTTACGGCATTTTATACTGGCGTAGTTGTAGATTTTACAAAATCACCAGGCTCCTATGCATATGTGTTTATTTTTATTAGTCTTATTGCTGGTAAAAAAGTTAAATTGGTTGGTTTCCCCTATTGGTATATGCGGTGGTTTAATATTATTTTAATATTATTATTTTTAACGTCTATTATTTTGCTTATTTTTTATTTTTTCACTATCCTTCTTAGTTTATATGGTTAAAAAAAATTAATATGAAAAACTATATAAAATCTTTTTTTAAATATTACCTGTCAAAAAAAACTAAATTAATTCTCATTTTTATTTTAACTGTAATAGTTTATCTTTGGATCAATAAAATTACAGGCGATATAGCAAATAGCTATAATCAATTTTATCAAAACCCATCAGTCAATCTTATGACATTGGGCGATAGAGGAACTGCGTTGTATTTACTTTTTATAAAGCCAATTTTTGTTTATATTGCCGGACTAATTATTATTAAATACATTTAAAATTTTATGCCTAAAAATGTTAATCATAATATAAAAATATTATCAATCGGCGGGCGAGGCGTTAATATTTTAGAAAGATTAAGCGCTTTTGATAAAATGGGGATAGACAGAATCGCTATTGGTGTCAATAAAAAATCCTTTTTAAGCATACGGGTTAAAAATAAGATTGAACTTCCCGCAGAAAAAGATACATACGAAGGTAACGACATACAATCAATTGCTGAAAATGTTATAAACGAAAAGAGAGCTGAGATAGAAGAATGTCTAAAAGGCGCTGACACTTTGTTTATAATTGGCAATCTGGCCAATGATATTTCTTGCTATCAAATAGCCCAGGTAGCAAAAATAGCTAAAGAAAATGATATTCTTACTTTTTTTGTGGGTAACACGCCATTTCCTTTCGAGGGTAAAAGTAAGATTGATTTAGCTAATAAAAATAAATTATTTTTAGAGGATCGAGTAGACGCTTTACTAGCGCTAGAAAGTGAAAAAATAATGGCCGAAAAAATTAAAGCTAAAGAAGCGCTTACTAGGGTAGAAAAAGTCCTTGGCGAGATAATTACGGCTATTATCGATTTGATTGTGAAGTTTGGAGTGATAAATGTTGATTTTGCTGATTTAAAAAGCACCTTACAAAATTCCGGAGAGATATTTTTTAATTCTGTTGAAGGTACTAAAAATGATATAACAACTTTAATTCATGATTTATTTAATAAACATGATTTGGTAAACAAACAAAAAGCTTTTAAAAAAATACTTTATGTTATATATGCTGAAAGAGGCCTTTTGATGGACGAAGTTAGTTTTATTGGTGATAAATTGCAGGAAAATTTTGACAAACAAGCTAGGATTATTTTTGGGGTTGTTCATGAAGAAAAAATGAAAAACAAACTCAAGATAGTATTATTGGGTGTTTAATAAATTATTAATGGATTAAACCAGATTAGGTAATGTTATTACCATTTAATTTATATCTAAATATAAAAATATTAAATTTAAAACCCTATGAACTTAAACTTCCAACTAACCCCCCAAATAAAAAAAATCCTAATGCGATTCGTTATTTTATTGGTTGCCATAACAGTAATTATATTCTGGTGGGAAGAAATCGATTATGCTTTTAACGGGAATGATGAATTAATCAGCACCATTGAAAATACAATTACTAGAACTCTTGATGAGGAAGCAGATGGCGGATATTATGACCCAAATAGTTGTTTTGATATTTTTGGCAATGTAGCAAAAATAAAGATTGATGATGTTATTGATTCTGCTGAATTTCAAGACGAGGATGGATTTACAATTTCTGTTTCTTCGGAAGATATTATTCGCCAACTTGAAGAGGTTAATCAGTCGCCTGACTATACAGCCATTATGTTAGTCATAGATTCTCCCGGAGGGTCTTTTGTGCCTAGTGAAGAAATTACCAAAACAATAGAAAGAACAGAAAAACCGGTTATAGCCGTTATAAAATCTATGGGGACATCCGGCGCTTATATGGTTGCTTCAAGCGCCGATTATATTTTTGCCAGCAGGGGCAGTGATGTTGGCAGCATAGGCGTGACTCAATCCTATGCGGATAATTATTATAAAAATCAAATGGAAGGCATAACTTATAACAGTTTAAGTTCAGGTAAGTTCAAAGATACTCTTGATTACAATAAGTCTTTAACTAATGAAGAAAAGGAATTGTTAATGAAAGATATTATGAAAATGCATAATATATTTGTGGAGATGGTGGCAGAAAACAGAAATATGCCCATTGAGGAAGCCAGCAAACTGGCCGATGGCTCGACAATGCTCGGTGATGATGCTTTGGCAAAAGGATTGATTGATGCAATTGGAGGCGAGTTTGAAGCTATTGAGTGGATTACTGAACAGATAGGCGAGGAAGTGAGTGTTTGCAATTATAATTAATATAAAAAATCTCTCTCATCAAAAAAACAGGCAATGGTTTGCCTGTTTTAATTTTATACTTAACTGTAGAACACTGGAGCATTGGAACATTAGAACATGTGATCAAATGCTCTAATGCTCACATGTTCTAATGTTCCAATG
>JAHISB010000006.1 GCA_018818425.1 Patescibacteria group bacterium | reverse complement strand
GCTTATTCGTAAACGAGCTGGGACAGTCAAAACTGCCAAAGCGCTGAAACTTTGGGCTACTGCGTTAGTCAGATTAAAATCACCAATTACTTGTAATGGTAAAGAATGTTCAACATAATTAACCTAATCATCCCGAATATTTGATTATTTGATTATTTGAAAAAACAAATATTCTAATAATCTATCAGTCAAATAATCTATCAGTCAAATAATCAAATAATATATGGTAGATAGTATTTTGGGCAGGGGACTTGGTTCTCTAATACCCAATAAATTAAATGAAGAAAAAACCGGCGATGAGTCAGGTATTGTTGTTGCAGATAAATCAGAAAAAGTCCGGCAGATTCCTCTTAGTCAAATCGAAGCCAATCCGATGCAGCCCAGGGAAAGTTTTGATCATAGCGAGCTTGAGGATTTAATCAATTCTATAAAAAACCACGGCATTTTGCAGCCGCTGATTGTAACTCAAAAAACCGCTGGCAGTTATCAATTAATTGCCGGCGAACGTCGCTTAAAAGCAGCGGCTATTTTAGAAATGGAAACCGTTCCCTGTTTAATCAGAAAAGCGGAAGATATGGAAAAGCTGGAACTGGCTTTAATAGAAAATCTCCAGCGCTCGGATTTAAATCCTATGGAAGAAGCCAAGGCCTATCAAAAGCTCGTTGATGATTTCAGCTTAACTCAGGAAGAAGTTGCCGAAAAAGTCGGCAAGAAAAGGGCAACTATTGCCAATATCCTGCGGCTGTTAGAACTGCCGGAGGAAATTCAGCGGGCGCTTAGAGAAAAAAAGATAACTATTGGCCATGCTAAGGTTATTTTATCGGCCGAAACAGATTCAGAAAGAATCAAACTGTTTAAAAAAATTATCAAAAATGATTTTACGGTCAGGCAGACCGAAGGCGAAATTAAAAAAGTTAAGGTCAGAACTCATTTTCGCACAGCAGGAAAAGATTTAGAGACCGAAGCCAAAGAAGACAGTTTAAGGAAAGCTTTAGGCACTAAAGTCACCATAACTAAAAAAGGCCAGGGCGGCCAGATAGATATTGAGTATTATTCGTTGGAAGAATTAAATAATTTAGTAGATCGAATTACTCAGTAAAGACCCTATCAAATCTCAAATTACAAACAATTTCCAATTTTTAATGCTGAATGACAAAGTTGGAAATTTATTTTACTTTTTTTAAAGTTTCCTCGATTTATAATCTGAGGATTTTTTTAAAGAATATTTAATTTTCTCCCGGGCCAGGTTGGTTTTAACAAAATTGAGCCAGTCCTGATTAGGATTTTTTCGGCTTTTATTAATCAGAATTTCTACAACATCTCCGGATTTTAGTTCGCTGCTTAAAGACACCATGTTTTCGTTGACTATGGCGCCTATGCATTTATCGCCTATATCGGTATGAATGTGGTAGGCAAAATCGACTGGCGTGGCATTCTCCGGCAGGTCAATCACATCGCCTTTGGGCGTAAAAACAAAGATCCGGCTTTGAAAAACATCAAGTTTAATGTTAGAAAGATACTCAATATTATCAGCAACCTTTTTTTGAATGTCCATTAATTGGTTAAGCCAGATTGTTTTTTCCTTTGATAGTTTTTTAGTTTTTATTTCTGCATAATGCCAGTGGGCCGCCACGCCAAATTCAGCCAGTTCGTGCATTTCCTGGTCGCGAATCTGAAATTCGACAATTTTGCCCCGTTCGGCAAAAACAGTAGTATGAATTGACTGGTAGCCGTTGGGCTTGGGTTGGGCAATGTAGTCCTTAATCCGCCCCTTTAAAGGCACCCATTGGCGGTGAATTAACCCTAAAACCTTATAGCAGTCAGCCACATTTTGAGTAATAACGCGAATAGCTATCAGATCGTAGATTTTATTGATATCCTTGTCTTTGTCTAAAAGTTTTTTATATAAAGAATAAATATGTTTAATGCGGCCGTGGATGGAGACAAAAGGAATTTCATTTTCCAGCATTTCTTTTTGGAGAGTTTTCTTTATTTTTTCAATATATTTTTTTTCCACCTTGAGGCGGTTTTTAGACGAAGTTTGCACCCACTCATATTCTTTAGGGTAAGCATAAACAAAAGAAAGATCTTCAAGCTGGCCTTTTATTTCCCCCATGCCCAGCCGGTTGGCCAGAGGGGCGTAGATTTCTAAAGTTTCTAAAGCAATGCGTCTGCGTTTATCGGGACGGTTATACTCGAGTGTTTCTAAATTATGAAGGCGGTCGGCAAATTTAATAATAATAGTTCTAATGTCGTCTGACATGGCTAGAAACATTTTACGCAAGTTTTCGGCATAACGCTCTACGCCTCGATATTTTAGAGTGCCTATTTTAGTAATGCCCTCCACCAGTTTGGTGATTTCTTTGCCGAACTGTTTTTTAATATCCTCCAGGGTGTAGTCAGTTTCTTCGGGGACATCGTGCAGGAGTCCGGCGGCAATGGTGGGCACATCCATTTTTAACTGAACCAGCTTTTTAGCGGTGGCCAGAGGATGCTGAATATAGTCGTCGCCGGAAAGCCTTTTTTGTCCGGCATGAGCCATAGCCGCAAATTCGTAAGCTTGTTTAATAATTGCCACATCAGCATTAGGCCGGTCTTCTTTGATAATATCAATTATTTCTTGAATAGTAATCATAAGTATTAATAGTGTAGCTTAAATTGGGGAAGAAATAAAGGCCTGGCCGACTAATTCTCGCAAAATAATAGTAGGTGCGCCCTGAGTTTATCGAATGGGCGCACCTACATAAATATTTAAACGATTCGATGTTATTCCACGATTCAGCCAGCAAGGTCTTCGGCAGTTATTTGGTATATTTACACTCTTTATTAGAGCATCTAACCGTATCTTTGGCTCCCATAACCACAAGCGATCCGCAATCGGGGCATTTTTCGCCGGTCGGTTTGCTCCAGAGGGCGTATTTGCATTCAGGATATTTATTGCAGGAGTAAAAGGTTTTACCGCGGCGGCTGCGTTTGGCCACAATATCGCCTTGGCCGCACTGCGGACATTTGACGCCGGTTTTATCTTCTATATTTTTGATATTTTTGCATTCAGGATAACCGCTGCAAGCCGTAAATTTTCCATAACGTCCGCTTTTTATAACCATGGGCTTGCCGCATTTGTCGCATTTTTCGTCGGTTGTTTCCGGTTCCTGGGGCTCGCCGTTGCCATTTAACTGTTTAGTGTTTTTGCATTCAGGATAATTACTGCAAGCCATAAATTTGCCGTAGCGTCCCAGTTTGATAATCATCGGACTGTGGCATTTTTCACAAACTTCATCGGTTTGTTCTTCGGTAAAGTCCTTTTTAGAGAGCTCTGCTTCTTTTTGCATAAGGTTTTGTTTAAAAGGTTGATAAAATTCTTTGATAATCGGCGGCCATTCTTTTTTGCCGCTGGCAATATCATCAAATTCATTTTCCATTTTAGCGGTAAATTCATAATCAACTATTTTAGAGAAGTGCTTGACTAAAAGATCGTTAACCACCAAGCCGATATCAGTCGGCTTTAATTTTTTGTCCTCTTTTTCCACATACTTGCGTTCAATAATCGTGGCAATAGTCGGGGCATAGGTGGAAGGCCGGCCGATGCCGTATTCTTCCAGGGATTTTACTAAACCGGCCTCGGAATAGCGTCCGGGCGGCTTGGTAAAATGCTGGTTGGGCGCCAGTTTTTGTAAATCCAGCGGATCGTTCTTTTTTAAATCCGGCAGAATATTTTCGTCAGCGTTGTTAGGCATCAGTTTTAAAAAACCAGCAAATGCAATAACCGAACCGGTTGCTCTAAAGTTATATTTATTGTCGCTGATGATATCAACGCCAGTATTTTTAATTTTAGCTTCTGCCATTTGCGAGGCTACCGCCCGCTTCCAGATTAAGTTATAAAGTTTAAATTGATTGCTGTTTAAATATTGTTTAATGCTTTCTGGGTCTTTAGAGGCATCGGTCGGGCGAATAGCTTCGTGGGCTTCTTGGGCGGACCTGGCTTTGGTTTTGTAGAATTTTTTACCGTCATAATACTGGCTGCCAAACTTATTTTTAATAAAATCGGCGCTTTCGCTTAAAAATTTATCAGCCAGATTCATTGAATCGGTTCTCATGTAAGTAATTAGGCCCACAGAACCGACATGGCCAAGCTCTACGCCTTCGTAGAGTTGTTGAGCCAGCATCATCGTCTGCTTAGCAGAAAAACCCAGTTGCCTGTTAGCCTGCTGCTGAAGAGTCGAAGTAGTAAAAGGCGGATAAGGATGCCTGACAGTTTCTTTTTCCTCAACTTTTAAAACTTGGTATTGCCGGCCGTCAAGCTGTTTAACAATATCTTTGGCCTGCTGTTCGCTGGCTATGGCAAATTTGTCAAGTTTTTCCTTTGGAGTTTTATAAAGCTGGGCTTTGAATTTTTGCTTGTCTTTTTCAAAATCAGCGTCAATGGTCCAGTACTCCCGGGGCTTAAAAGCTTTTACTTCCCTCTCACGCTCAACAATCAGCCTCAAGGCCACAGACTGCACCCGCCCGGCAGACAGCCCTTTGGCCACCTTTTTCCATAAAAGAGGGGAGAGTTCGTAGCCGACTAAACGGTCAAGCACTCTTCTGGCCTGCTGGGCATCAACCAAATGATTATCAAGTTTTCTGGGATTTTTAATAGCTTCTAAAACGGCATCTTTGGTAATTTCGTGAAAAGCGATTCTTTTAGTATTTTTTGGATGGCCGAAAATATAATCCAAATGCCAGGCAATAGCTTCGCCTTCCCTGTCTTCGTCAGTGGCATAATAAATGGTTTCTGCCCCGGCGGCTAATTTTTTCAGTTCGTTAACTTTTTTCTTGGCTTTAAGAGGTATGACATATTTTGGCTCAAAGTTGTTTTTAATATCAATGCCCATTTCACTTTTCGGCAAATCTCTGATGTGACCAAAAGAAGACTCAATCCGGTAGGATTTGTCTAGGAATTTGGAGATAGTTTTTGCTTTAGTCGGCGATTCGACGATGACAAGGTTTTTGGCCATATTGTTTAATCATTGGAACATGGGAACATTAGAACATTGGAACACTTGCTCTCATGCTCTCATGCTCTCATGATCAAATGTTCTCATGATCAAATGTTCCCATGCTCACGTGTTTGTATTTGAAGATATCATTAAATATGATAGCATGTCAAGTTAAAAACTTTTTTGCTGTTTTAAAATATATTCTTCCGTTATCCATTCAGTCCTTAATTCGCCGGTTAAAAAGAAGGAGCCTGTAACCAGAAGCAGGTCATCTTTTTTTTGAATTTTTTGTCCGTAACCTAGGGCTTGCCAGGGATCCAGGCAGCTGATTGGCTTTTTAGCTTTTAGCTTTTTGCAGATGCAGGCCAACTTTTTTAAATCAGCTGATTTTCGGTAAGGGTTAAGAAATCTGGTGAGAATCACTTCGTCAGCCAGGGGCACAATTTTTTCCAAGGTTTTTTGATGGTCTTTGTCATCAGCCATCCCGAGAATCAGGATTAATCTGCGATACTTTAATTTTTTCAGATTTTCTGCGACTTTAGCCATTTTTGTTGGGTTGTGCGAGCCGTCTAATATAACTAAGGGTTTTTTTTGAATAGCTTCAAAGCGGCAGGGGAGCTTGGCCTTGGCAAGCCCTTGCTGAACATATTTATCATCAATATTTAAAGCCAGCGCTGTTTCTTCGGCTAGAATCCTATTTTTATCAGAGTTGTCGGTTTTTAGGCTAATGAATTTTGCGCCTTTTTTTCGGCATTGGTTATGAAAAATTTTTAAAAGCGGCGGCCTTGTTTCGGTGGTGATAAAAATTGAATCTTTTTTAATTATGCCGGCCTTGTCTTTAGCAATGGCGGTTAATGATTTTCCTAAAATATCCTGATGGTCGTAGTTAATATTGGTAATAATGTTGACGAGCGGCCTTTCTATTATATTAGTAGCGTCGTGCAGGCCGCCCAGTCCTGATTCTAGAATAACATACTCACATTTTTGTTTTTTAAAATAAAGGAAGGCCAGGGCCAGAAAAGTTTCAAAATAAGAAGGGTGTCCATAAGGGCTTTGTTGAGCGCAAATTTCCAGAGTCGGCTTAAGACGTTCAATCAGTTTTGAAAAATCATCGGGGCCGATGTATAAATCGTTAACTTTGATTCGTTCGATGGCTGTGGTGGGGTGCGGCGAGAAGTAAGAGCCGACTCTGCAGCCGGCCGCATTTAGAATCTCATGAATTAAATTAACAGTGGTGCCTTTGCCGGCAGTTCCTGCAATATGAATAAATTTAAAGCCCCGGTGGGGATTTCCAAGAAGTTTTAAAAAATACCTAAGCCGTTCTATAAAAAAAGAACGGTCGTTTTTTTTGAGCAGATAATTCCGGATTGGTAAATTTAGTATCGATTCGAGGTATTTTATTGATTGATAATATTTATCGAAACCGTTTGTCATATATAATAAAGATTCAAGAAGCCAAACAAGTTAAAAGAACCAAAATTAAAATTTTTTATTTCTGATTTTGAATATTGTTTGGTTCTTTTCCCCCGATTAAATCGGGGGTTGGTTCTTGATTATTTTTAAGCCATTTAACTCCAAGATAACAGACGGGCGTATCTAAAATAGCAAAAGCCACTTTAAATAAGTAATAGGGGATAATTAAATGCCACATAAAGCTGAAGTCGAATTTGGGCGCAATCTGATAAAAAGCAATGAATATAAAAACAGTGGTATCAATAAACTGGCTGACTATCGTTGAGGCATTGTTGCGGAGCCATAAAAATTTTCCTTGAGTTTTCTTTTTCCAAAAATGAAAAGCCCAAACGTCATGCAATTGCGCCAAGATAAAGGCGGTCAGCGAGGCAATAATCATCCGCAGGGAAGCGCTAAAAATCAGCACATAACTTTCGTTGCTGGAGTAGCGTTCGTTGGGCTGGAGCTTTACAGAAAGATAAGTGATTCCCAAAAGGAAAATTAAGGCAATAAAGCCGCCCAAGATTAAATTATAAGCTTTTTTTTTGCCATACACCTCGGTAATAATGTCGGTAATCAAGAAAGAAAAGGGGTAAGTAAAAATGGCGACCGAAATAGAAATGCCCAGGATAGTCGTAATTTTTGAACCCAGAAGGTTCGCGGCTATTAAACAGGCGATAAAGATGGCGAACAAAATGTCGGTTTTGGTTTCGAGTGTTAGTTTTTTCATAAAGTATAATTTAATTTTGAATTTCGAATTTTGAATTTCGAATAAATTTTTAATTTTTAATTTTGAAACTTTATCTTAATGAGGAAAGAATTTTTCCAAATATAAGAATCAACTCTTGACATTCTTGTGAAAGTATATTCACTCTTTCTTTTGATTCTGGAATACATTTTAGGATCATTCTTAGCCAATGTTTAGTTTCTTGAGCCTCCTTTTTGCAAATAAAGATTTTATTCCTAAAGTCTTTTTTTGAGCTGGCGCTATTAGCTTCCATATAATTTGCGCCTATACTGGTACTAGATTTAATAAGTTGGTTAATAATCGATCTAGTAATAACGTCCTGTTTTATATTTTTACAGAGATCGATAACTGATTCACCAAAATTGGCCGTTCTTTCTTCTAAATTATAAATTTTATTATTTTTCATAAATCGCTTTTCATTAATGTTAAATGTTAATAGATTTTATTTAAAATTAAATTATTCAAAATTCAATCGAAATTCGAAATTCAGAATTCGAAATTAAGACTTAATATAGCTTTGCCCTCCCAAGTTTTTTATCCAGCCCCTAAGCTCCATTTGCAGCAGGGCTGAATTAATGACAGATGTTTCTAGGGTACAATGTTCTATAATTTTGTCAATGTGCATAGGTGAGCCGGAGATGATTTTCAGGATTATTTGTTCCTCTTCGCTGGCCGATTGATAATCAATCTGTTTTTTCGGCTCTTGGTTGTAAAAAATATTCAGTGATTCAAAAATATCTGCCGGGCCGGTAATTACTTTAGCCCCCTTTTTTATCAAAGAATTAGCGCCGGCAGAATTTTGCTGATTAATATTACCGGGAACTGCCATGACCTCGCGGTTTTGCTCCAGGGCGTAGGCAGCGGTTATCAGCGCGCCTGATTTTTGCGAGGCCTCGATAATCAAAACGCCTTGCGAAAGGCCGGAAATTATCCTGTTTCTTCTGGGGAAGTTAAATGGCTGGGCCGGAATAAAAGGCGGAAATTCCGAAACAATAATTCCGCCCGATTCAATAATTTTATCGGCTAAATATCTGTTCGATTTTGGATAAAGATAATCGTAAGCTAGGCCCGAGCCCAGAACAGCAATGGTTTTGCCGTTATTTTTTAAAGCTAATTGATGGGCTAAAGAATCTACTCCGTGAGCCAGCCCGGAAGTTATGGTCACCTGATGTTTAATCACAGGTTCTAAAAGATCGGGCATAATATTTTGAGCGTAGTTTGATATTTTTCTGGAACCGACCACGGCCAGCGATGTCTGATCAGACAAAGCTTTAACCTTGCCACGGTAGTAGAGCACAATCGGCGGGGCATAAATTTCCTCTAAGAGTTTAGGATAAGCATCATCAAAGATTGTCAGGACATTAATCCCTTCTTTATTTATTTGTTCAACAATTTTATCGGGGTTTATGTTTTTTCGCTGGCTGATTATTGACAGGGCAATTTTTTCGGGAAGTCCAATTTTTTGTAAATCAATAAAAGAAGCGCTCCAGGCCTTTGGGGGCTCAAGTTTTTCCAGAATTTTTTGCAGAGTAATCGGACCGAGGTTGTCCAAATAGCTTAGGGCTATTAAGTGTTTGTCCATATAATTAATCATTGATTTTACTCGTCGATATACACTGATAACACAGATATCGCTGATTATTAACGCAGATAAACGCGGATAACTCGCGGATAATTATCATCCGCGTATATCAGCGAAAATCCGTGTTTTTAATCCGCGGTTTCAGCGTAATCCGCTTGAATCAGTGTTTGGTATAAACTTTACGTATTATTTGTACCATTGGTGTACCAAAATTCACTAAAAGACCAATTTTATATTTAGTCATTTTAAGATATCTGATAAGTTGATTAACATGGGTATCGCTAATTTGATTTTGTGCTTTTATTTCAATAATTATTTTCCCTTCAATAATAAAATCAGGGATATAAAACCCGATAACTTGGTTTGACTTAGAATAAAGAGGGATTTTTTGTTGAGACGTGAATTTTATGCCTTGATTAAGAAATCCTTCTTTACAAAGTTTTTGATAAACTGATTCCTTGAATAAATGACCATATTCCTTGTTAACCTTAATAAAGATACCCCTTAACTTATAAGTTAATTTCTCCTCCAACAAAAAAGAAGGCCTGTTATTTTGCGTCATCATAGCGCTTTTCTAAATATCTATTTTGATATTATTAAATATCGGTATTTTAGTCAAGCTCTTGTCAAACATTGACAAAATGATAATATTAAGATAGTATCCAGTGTTCCTTACAAAATCAATTTTGCCAACCACTTCCTCTAAAAATACAGGAGGTTGAGATGAAAGAATACGTAGGGCCCACTGCCACGCAGATGCAACAAGCTATCGTAGAATTCGCAAATTCATTAGGATTGTGGATTGATCAAAGTAGATTCACTCGGGTTAGTCTGAGCGAATTATATACCGCCTTTATTGCGGTAAATCAAGGCCACCTGCCCATGGATTTTTTGAGGAAGTTATTTTTTAGAATAAGGGGTCAGAGGTGGTGGAGTTGCCAGCATTGCGGCCGTGCTTTGGCTGCTCATGAGCGATGGTCACAATGCCCCTGGTGCGACCAGCACAATGGCTAAAATCAAACTGGTTCAAGGAGGGATGAAGATGAAATGGGGTATAGATGTTAGTAATTGTTGGCAATTAGTGTCAATTAAGTTAGTCATTTAAGAACGAGTATTATCTCGTTCTTTTTTTAATATCCCAACCTAGCCGACAGCTTGGCTGTCGGCTACGGCGGGTAGGCACGATACATGATACACGATATGCGATTCGCGATTTAGAGTATTGACATTTTTTTAGGATTTGCTATAATGCTGTATCAATAATCCCGACTTTTTAAAGCTTAATTTTGCTTATAGTTCTGCTTACCAGCGGCCAAAGCTATGGAGTCTCCCTCCTAGCTCCAACATGCAAGTAGCCATAAGCTAAGGATTCATGCCTTTTGGTATGGGGCCTTACGCTGGTACGCAGTATTCTGGGCAAAATTTTGTCCGGACGACCTTTAAGAAAATTTAAAAGGCGTCGAGTTAAACTCGGGGCCTTTTAAGTTTGATTTTGTCAGCCGACAGCCAGGCTGTCGGCTGACAAAAGGTAATTAATTAAACTTATTCATCACTTCATCAAGCGGTGCTTTGAGCGCCAGCTTGATTGCTTCGACGGTTCGTTGAATAGATTCATTAATTTGTTTTTTTTCGAATAAGCTAAATTTTTGGAGGACGAATTTTTCTGCCGGTTGCTTGTCGGTTTTATCATTTTTTATACCAACTCTGAAGCGGATAAAATCCTTGGATTTCAGGTTATCAATAATCGACTGAACGCCTTTATGCCCGCCGCTTGATGTAAATTTACCGACCCTGATTGCCCCTATGGGCAAGTCAATATCATCGTAAACCACAAAAACATCATCAATATTCAAATTATGATTTCCAAAAGCATAATTGGCGGCATAGCCAGATTCGTTCATATAAGTGGTCGGCTTGATGAGCTCAACCTGCTGGCCGTCAACCTCTTTTTTTAAATACAAAGCTTTAGCTTTTTTGCTCTCGTTCCATTTTTTCCCATCAGCTAATTTATCTAAAACCATCCAGCCAACATTATGGCGGGTTTTTTGGTATTTTTTTCCTGGATTGCCCAGGCCAACCATTAACTTCATAGTTATGTTTATGATTATTTAAATTACTTAATCTTTAGTTTAATTTAATGATAAGCGGGAGTTGGAAATTCCAAATTACAAGCACCAAATAACAAATAAATTCCAACCCCCAAATTTAAAAAGTAAAAAATCGTGAATAAGCGCGGATACACGCTGATAAATTCGGCAACTGCCGGATACAACTTCTCAGCGATTATTGGCGAATATCCGCACACCTTAGCGACTCTCAGCGATTATCGGTGGCTACAGATTTTTGAGCTTCCTCACTTTAATTATAACAGGCGTTCCCAGAAAGCCAAATTTTTCCCTTAGCTGGTTTTCGATAAACCTAACATAGGATTCGTGCAGATCGGATTTATAGTCTTTGATGATCTCGAAGCGCGGCGGGTCGGTTCCTAATTGTTTCAGCTGATAAAGTTTCGGGTGCTTATTGCCCTTGCCCCGCGAGGGCGGCTGTTTTTTGATAATTTTTTTTAAGAATTTATCCAGAGCGTTATCAGTGATTTCTCTAAAGCGCTCGTCGTAAACTTCTTTGGCTAAATCCAAAACTTTTTTCACCCGCTGTTTTTCTAAAGCGGAAATAAAAATAATCGGCGCGTATCTTAAATAAGGAAAAAAGGCCTGATAGTATTTAATGAATTTATTAATGGTATTGCTGTCTTTATTTTTTTCTTTATCCCATTTGTTGGCCACAAGAATTATACTGGAGTCGGTTTTAATTATCTCATCAGATAAAGTTTTATCCTGCTTGCCCAGGGGTTCGGAAACATCAGTCATTAATAAAGTAACATCAGCATTTTTAATGCTTTCTAATGCTTGAATGACACTGAATTTTTCCAGCTTATTTTTGACTTTAGCTTTTTTTCTGATTCCGGCAGTATCAATCAATACGTAATCACTGCCTTTATATTTGAGATTGATGTTTTGAGCGTCGCGCGTGGTATAGGGCTGCGGCGAAGTTATCATCCGCTCTTCGCCAAGAATCGAATTAACTAAAGTTGACTTTCCTGAATTGGGCTTGCCGATTATCGCTATTCGTATATCGTGCCTGCCCGCCGTAGCTTCAGCGGAGGAGGGTATCGTGTCGGTCAGCTCTCGTCCCGAGCTCGAGCCGAGGGGAGGCCGATCAGCCTTTGGCTGATATTGTGTATCGTTAATCGTTTTTTTTGTTTTAGCTTGGAGCCGATCAACGACTCTATCAAGCAGATCGCCGGTGCCGGCGCCGCTGATGGCGGAAATTGCGGCAGGATCGCCGATATTTAATTTATAGAAATCAGCCACGCTGTTTTTAAGCCTATTGCTATCAGCTTTATTGGCTACCAAAATCAACGACTTGCCGCTCTTTTTTAAAAGTTTAGCTATCTCTTTGTCCTGCGGCATTAATCCTTCTTTAACGTCCACCAGAAATAAAATCAGATCGGCTTGGTTTTGGGCAAAATTTGCCTGTTGTAAAATATCTTTTTCTATATCTTTGGGATGGACAATATCAATGCCGCCGGTGTCAATCAATTCAAATTCAAAACCGCGCCAGGAAAGGCAGGCGTAGTTGCGGTCGCGCGTGGTGCCGGCCACATCAGAAACAATGGCTTTCTTCTGTTCGATTAAAGTATTGAAGAGCGTGGACTTGCCCACATTGGCGCGGCCGATCAGGGTGATTTTTTTTATTTGCTTCATTGGTTATTTGGATATTTGATTATTTGAATAATAGAATCATTGGTTCATTGAATAATAGAATAATTGAGTAATTGAGTAATTGTTAATTTGAACTATTTGATAAGGCTTTTACCATCTCCTGATAAATTTTAGGATGGGCTTTTTTGGCGATTTTCAGATAATATTTTTTAGCGTCATTCTGCCAGCGGGGAAACTTTTTATAATCAGGGCTGCTGGCGGGAATGTAAGGCCAGCTGGTTACATTATCTAATAAATCAACGGCCTTAATCAATAATAATTTTTTATCTCCGGCCAGCAGTTTAGCATAGTTTTTTGGCTTGTTGATTTTTTTCTGTTCCTCGGTTTCGTTATCGGGCCTTTTTCTAGTCAAAGATTCAACCAAGCGCAAAGTTTTTTTATTAAAATTAATTTTAAGGCCATCAACTGCAATTTGTCCGTCTTCTAAAACATCATGAAGCAGGCAGGCAATAATCAAGTCAGGGTCGGTAATTTTTAAGTTTTTTATCAAATAAATTGCTATGCGCAAGGGATGGATAACATACGGAATGCCTTCGCTGCGCAGCTGCCCTTGGTGTTGCTTGCGGGCAATTTGATAAGCTTTTTTTATCTGATTTTGATTTTCCTTTGGCAGTTTTTTCAGCAATTTTAAGAAAAGCTTTTTCTGATAATTAAAGTCGTTGAATTTGTTTATCTTTGGCATGTATAGATAATATCAGTTTTAGCGGTTTTTTGCTATACAAAAGGCCTTGCCCACGGCTTCGTTTAAATTAACAGTAGGTGCGCCCTGAGTTTATCGAATGGGCGCACCTACATAAATATTTACAACGATTTGTTGATAATCAACAGCCCAGAAGGCAAGGCCTATTCCTCTTCCTCTAAAATTTCATCAGTTGATGTTGCCCAGGCATCGGTAGAGGTGGCGGTTTCTACAGGTTTTTCTTCGGGCAGTTTAAAAATTTCGGCATAATTTTGTCCTAAAACAGCAATAAAGTCAGGATAGTTTTCGGCCAGTTCGGGAGAGGAGGTGGAATTAAGATAAGGATAATTTTCTAAAATATAATCGGGCACGGTTTTAGCAACATAAGCGTAAAGCTCTTCTTTAAGCCACTTTAGCGTTTTCTTTTTTTTGTCGTCAGAGATATCGTAAATCACCGATGTCTGATAATCGTCAGAAAGGGCGTTGCCGTATTTAATAATATCGTAACCCAAGCGTTCCAGATGGACCGCGGTCCAAAAAGCCAGGCCGGGCTCGGCAATGCCGTTTTGGATTTCGATCTTGGCCGCCTCTTCTTTAATATAGCCGATGTTAAAAATGTTATTGACCATTCGTTGAATGGCCTGGAAGTTGCCGTTTTTGGGCTGAAGAATCCAGGCGCCCTGTCCGGTAAAGCCGGGCTCCAGCAAGCTTTCCGGACTGTCATCAAGAACAAAGCGGTAGACCTGGTTATCGGCGGTATTTTCTACCATTTTAGCAATTTTAATGGCTTGCCAAACGGACAGATCGGTTTCTACGTAATCATCAACTAATTTAAAGATACTGCTTAATTTGGTCGGCGAAAGCAGAGTGGAGAATTTTAAAACCTTTTCTTTAATGGCCTGAAGAATCAACTGCTGTCGGCGGCTTCTGGCAAAGTCGGAGCCTTCAAAATTAGTGCCGTGCCTGGAACGGGCAAAAATCAGAGCTGTCTGGCCGTCCATCAGCTGTTCCCCGGCTTCAAAAGCCACGGTGGTGGTTTTATAATCGGCCGTAGGATATTGGTTATCCACAAAACCGGCTTCTACCTTGACCAAAATGCCGCCGATATTATCAATAAATTCTTCAAAACCCTGAAAGCTGATGATGCCGTAGTAATGGATAGGCAGGTCTAAAGTTTTCTCTATGATCTGCCGGGCGTATTCGGCGGCCTGCTTTTCGTCAGTGGCTCTGCCCATGGCATAAACCTGGTTGATTTTAACCCACTCGCCGGAATTCAGCTGGACAACCATGTCCCTGGGCAGGGAGATAAGGCCAACTTCGCCGGTAGACGGTTTAAGGCTGATGACAATAATAGTATCGGTGAGATAGGGGCCGTCGTGGCCGGGCCCGCCCATGCCCATAGCTAAAATATTGACTCGGTCGTTAAATTCGCCGGCCACTCGTTTATCCGGGCTGGTCACTAAGCGGGCCAGCTGCTTAAGCGGATTGAATTTATTTAAGCCGGCTAGAGAATTTTTTGAAGAAGAAAAAACAATTTCCGAAAGATACATAGCGCCGGAAACCAGCACAATTAAAATTATAATCAGAACTATTTTTAAAATAGCCGCTTTTTTAACAGGCGGCCGTTCTATTTGGCGCGCTGGCTTTAGCGGCGGCTGATGAATAAATTCCCGCTCTTCTGCCGGATATTGATTTTTAGCTTGCTCGTCTGGCTCGTTATTTTTTGAAGCCGGCGGCATAGTTTTGGCTTGCTCAACTAAAAAATTAATTCTACTGGAAGCTTGGTAGATTTTTTTATCCATTTTTTTATCGCGTCTGGTTTTTTTGCTAAGTCCGTCAAGTGACATAATTTTCCATTAAGCAGCCGTCATTCTGGAACGGAACGGAGTGGAGTGATAGAATCTGGCTGCCAGACTCTATCGCCACTCGACTTCGCCCTCTCGACTTCGCTCGAGGGCTTCGCTCGTGGCTCCAGAGCAACAACGGTTAATTGATAAAGTTTCCTTTATATTCTATATCTAAAATCATAAAAAATCAACGGTTCAAGGAGTTGATTTTAGTTTAAAATCGTGGTAAAATGGCTATATTCGTTGGTTTTTACTTCACCCTGAACCTTTCGAGGACGCGTAGCTCAGCTGGTTAGAGCGCTTGATTCACATTCAAGAGGTCAGAGGTTCGAATCCTCTCGCGTCCACCACCCGACTCGTCTAGCTTCGCTAGACTCGCTCGTGGTCTCCGTTTCTTTGCTTCGCTCAGAAACTCCGACCATTCGACTCCGCCTTACCACCATCACCAACCATTTCAGTCACGAATAATCACGAACGACACGAACTCGCGCGAACCTTCCACAAACACCCCTTCTAAAAGACAACGATTCGCTTGCTTTTATCTAAAATCTCTGATATAACTGGTAATTAGTAATCAATTAACAATGAACAATAATCAATAAATAAAAATATGGACAATAATTTGGAGCCAAAGGCCAATTCGTCTTTAACGGAAGAGCCGCAAGAGGACAATCAAAAAGAAAATCAAGAGTCGTTTGACCGTTCTCTTATTAACGACCCTCCTTTTTATAAACAAGCCACTAATTTTGTTTGGGAGATTATTAAGATTGTGGCTGTTTCGCTGATTATCATCATCCCCATTAGAATGTATGTTATTCAGCCCTTTATTGTGGAAGGCGCTTCTATGTCGCCCACCTTTGAAGACGGCCAGTATTTGATTATTGATGAAATCAGTTATCGTTTTTCTTTGCCGCAAAGGGGCGATGTAATAATTTTCCATCCGCCTTCAGACAGCAAAACTTATTATATTAAAAGAGTTATTGGTTTGCCGGGCGAAACAATAGAGTTGAGAGAAGGCCATATTTATATCTATAACGAAGAGTATTCCGAGGGCTTTCGTTTAAACGAAGCCAATTATTTAATTAATAGCCGCATTACTCAAAAAGGCAAAACCGTTTTAAAAGATGATGAATATTATGTAGTCGGCGACAATCGTGATAACAGTTTGGATTCCAGGCGCTTTGGACCGATTGGGCCCAAAGCTATTAAAGGCAAGGTTTTAATCAGAGCTTTTCCTGTCAGCGAGTTTAGTTTTTTTGAACGCCAGGAATATAATATTCTACAAACTAATTAATCTTAAAAATTGGATGAAAAAAGAAATTCAGATAAAAAAAGAATTTAAAAAGAAGCAGTTTCAGCTGGTTAGGGGCATGAAGGACATTTTGCCCGAAGAGCAGAAATATTGGCTCCATATCGAAGATTTAGTCAGGCGACTGGCCGATAAATATAGTTTTCAGAGAATCGGCATGCCTATAGTGGAGAATACCGAACTTTTTAAACGTTCGGTGGGAACAGCGACGGATATTGTTGAAAAAGAAATGTATTCTTTTTTCGATAAGGGCAATGAAAATATTTCTTTAAGGCCTGAGTTTACAGCCGGGATTGCCCGGGCGTATATTGAACATGGCATGCTAAACCTGCCGCAGCCGGTTAAGCTTTATGCCCTTGGCCCTTGTTTCAGGTACGATAAACCTCAGGCCGGCCGTTATCGCCAGTTTAATCAGATAAACTTTGAGATTATCGGCGAAGCCGACGCTATTTGCGACGCCCAGGTGATTTTAGTCGCCTATCAGCTTTACCAACAAATAAATCTGCAGGTAGTGATTCAAATAAACAGCATTGGCTGTCCCGATTGCCGTCCGGAGTATGAAAACGTTTTAAAAGACTACCTTAAAAAATATCGTTCTAAATTAAGCGAGGTTTCCGGCAAAAGATTAAGCAAAAATCCCTTAAGAATTTTAGATTCCAAAGAAAAGGATGACCAAGAGATTGTCAAAGATGCGCCGCAGCAGGTGGATTATTTATGCGAAGGCTGCCGGGAGCATTTTATTCAGGTCTTAGAATATTTAGATGAATTAGAAATTCCTTATGCTTTAAATTCTAAAGTAGTCAGGGGCCTGGATTACTATACCAGAACAACTTTTGAAATCTGGCCAGTCGAAGGGGAAGATGGCAGAATGGTAGAGCTGGGCGGCGGCGGACGTTACGATGGCCTTGCAGAACTGATCGGCGGCAGGCCGACGCCGGCCGTGGGCTTTGCTTCCGGGGTGGAACGGCTGGTTAGTTTAATTAAAGAACGGAAAGCTCCGGTTAAAGAGCCGGAATCTCTCGATATTTTTTTAGCTCAACTGGGAATCGAAGCCAGAAAGAGAGCCATAACTTTATTTGAGGAGCTTTATGAAGCGGATATTAAGGTTACCGAGGGCCTAGCCAGAAGAGGTTTAAAAGCACAGCTCGAATTAGCCAATAAACTGGGAGTAAAATATACTTTAATTTTAGGCCAGAAAGAATTAATTGACGGCACTATTATGATTCGGGATATGGAAGGCGGCATTCAAGAGGTTGTTGATGCTAAAAAGGTGATTTTAGAGGTGAAAAAAAGGCTGGAAAAAGCCAGAGTTAATGTGAACGAGTTGAATAAAGTTTCGGCCATAGGCCCAACCTAGGCTAAAAGCCATATCTCCCCTCCAGCCTTCGGCCGTGAAGTTCAGGCCGAACGGAGGCGGATGGGGGCCATGGGCCCAATCCTATGGCTCGAAGCCTTTGGCTGGGAATAAGTTCAATTTATACTTTGGCTGGATTCAAGCTCCTAACGCAATTTTGTGACCAGTAGTTAGTTCGTAAAAATGTTCAGATGGAGTGTAAAATCCTAAAGCTTTTCTGGGCCTAGAATTTAGCCTTCTTTCAGCCTCACGGATTGCGGTTATTGGCACGG